>NZ_JBEPDU010000021.1:0-107535 GCF_040300525.1 Saccharopolyspora sp. NPDC000359
GTCGTGAGTGCGTAACGGTGCTAGAACACTGTTACGCACTCACGACCCAGGCGGAGGCGGGGTGGCGCTCGGCCGGTGAGAAGCTGGGTGGGTGAGCACTGCTGGACGTTGCCCCTGTGGGCTTGGTGAGCCGTACGCCGAGTGCTGTGGTCGCCTGCACTCCGGTGCGGGGCGGGCGAGCACGGCTGAGCAGTTGATGCGGTCGCGGTTCAGCGCGTTCGCCGTCGGGGACGTCGACTACCTGCTCGCCTCCTGGCACCCGTCGACCCGGCCGGCGGAGCTGGAGCTTGACCCCGAGCAGCGCTGGGTCCACCTGGAGGTCTTGGAGCGCACCGGGGGCGGGCCGTTCGACACCGGGGGTGCGGTGCGGTTCCGGGCGCACTACCGGCTTTCGGGGGAGAAGGGCTCGCTGACCGAGCACAGCCGCTTCACCAAGGAAGGCGGCACCTGGTTCTACGTCGACGGCGACCACGGGTGATCTCGGCGCGGTTCGAACACGGGAACTAGACTGCGTCGGGTGGCGGAATACCGGATCGACGATCTTGCCCGGGCGGCCGGGACGACGGTGCGCAACGTGCGCGTCTACCAGGATCGGGAACTGCTGCCACCACCACGGCGCCAGGGGCGTACGGCGATCTACTCGGACGCGCACCTGGTCCGGCTGCGGCTGATCATCAACATGCTCGAGCGTGGCTACGCGTTCGCGCAGATCAAGGAGATGATCTCGGCGTGGGAGTCCGGTCGCAGCCTCGGTGACGTGCTCGGCCTGGAAGAGGTCGTCGGCGAGTCCTGGGCCGAGGAAGCCCCGCGTGCGGTCTCCGTCGCCGAGCTGCGCCGGATGTTCGGCAAGCAGTTCAGCCCGAGCAACGTCAAGCGCGCCATGGAGCTGGGCCTGCTGGAGCGGCGCGGACGCGGGTTCGTCTCGCCGAGCCCGCAGCTGCTCGACGCCGGTGCCGAGCTGGTCAGCCTCGGTGTCCCGCTCGGCGAGGTGCTCGACCTGGCCGAGCAGCTCCAGCAGGACATCGACCACGTCGCGGGCCACCTGGTGGAGCTGGTCCGCCAGCACGTCCTGACCCGCCCGGTCCCGACCGAGGAAGAGGTCCCGTACTACAGCGACGTCCTGCACCGGCTGCGCCCACTGGTGATGTCGGCGCTCAACGCTGCGGCGGCCCGCTCAGCGGCCCGGGTCATCCCGGAGGTCCTCGGCGACCGCCTGATCGAGATGCTCGCCAACTCCGAAGAGCACGCCAAGCGGGCCTGATTCCGCGGCAGTGGCGTTCTGCGGCCGGACGTTCGCGAAGCAGCCAGTGGCGATCGCCTTCGCGCCCGCCACCCGAGGCGCGCCTGGGCCTGCTGGTGGACAGCGTGGGTCGGACGTGCGGGGGAGGTCGCAATCCTGGTGTGTGACAATCGCTTTGACCATTCGGGACGGCAGAGGGACACATGACCAGCGCAGCACCCGGGACGAGGACTTCGAAGGACCGCTTGGCGCGCGTGCTCACCGAGGTCTTCGCGCCGTGGGTGATCGTGGTGGCGCTGCCGCTCGCGGTCGCCTGGCGGGCCACCGGGAGCACCGGCCCGGCGCTGGGCTGGGGTCTGCTGGTCTCGGCGACCAGCAGCATCCTGCCGATGGGCGTCATCGTGTGGGGCGCGCGCACCGGGCGTTGGGACAGCCACCACGTGCGCGACCGGGCGGGCCGGTTCGTGCCGTTCGTGGCGCTGATCGTGATGAGCCTGGTGGGCCTGGGGCTGCTGGTGCTGCTGAGCGCCCCGTGGCTGCTGATCGCCCTGGACGTCGCGATGATCGTGTCGCTGTTCGCCACCGGCGGGATCACGGTCTGGTGGAAGGTCTCGATGCACTCGGCGGTGGCGGCCGGTGCGGTGGTGATCCTCGCGGTGCTCTTCCACCCGGTGTGCTGGGCCCTACTGCTGGTGGTGGCGGCGATCTCGTGGTCCCGGGTGCACCTCCGCGACCACACGGCGGCCCAGGTCACCATCGGCGCGGTGGTGGGCGCGGTCGTCGGCGGTGGTCTTTTCACCGTGCTCGCCTGACCCCTGGGTCCGGACACGTCGTCGCGCGGTTGGGGTAAGGGCTGCGGTCCGGGACGTCCTCGGGGTGCTGCCGGATCCCGGTGCGGCGCCGGGGCGTCATGGTGGAGCCATGCTGATGCCCTTGTTGTCGGTCACGGCCATCGGCCTGGTGGCCGCAGTCCTCGTCATCACCACCCGGCACGCATCACCGGTACGCGCCCTGCTCCTGGGGTTGGCCGGGGCGTGGGCCGGTTTCTTCGGCGGTGCTCTGGTCGGGGTGGTCGTCGATGTCATCGCGGGAACCGGTTGGGCGGTCGCCCTCGTCGGGCACGCGGCCGCGGTCATCGGTGCCGCGGCCGCGGGCTGGTACGCCACCACCGCCGTCCGGGAGGCAGGGCCTGATGCGCAGTAAGGCGTTGCTCCCAGGGCTGCTGGCGGTCGTCCTCCTCGGCACCGCCGCATGCGGTGCGTCGGGGTCCCCTGGTACTGGCACGAGTGCCGACGAGGCGGCTGTGCGCGACCTGGTGAACCGGTACGTGGCGGCCTGGAACGCCGGTGACGGCCGGGCGTTCGGCGCTGCGTACGCGCCCGAGGCCACGCACGTCACCTTCGACGGTGCGCTGTTGCGCGGGCGGGACGAGATCGCCGGGGTGCACTCGCAGCTGTTCGACACGTTCCTGCGCGGTTCGCGGATCGAGCTCCAGGTCGAGGAGCTGCGGCTCGTCACCGACGAGGTGGCGGTCCTGCACACCTCGGGCGGGATCCTGGAGGCCGGGGACGCCGCGCGTGTCGCCTGACCGGCGGTCGATGAACACCATGATCGCCACCCGGCACGACGGTGGCTGGTCCCTCACGACGGTCCAGGTCACCCGGATCGCGTGACAGGTCAGACCGCCGGGAGGTCGGCTCGGGCCCGGTCCCGCACCTCCGCGACGATCGGGGAGCGCTCCGCGGTCCGGCCCACCTCGATCAACCAGCTCGCCTCGGTGCGGGTGTCGGAGGCGACGCCGCGGTACGGCGCGCTGCTCTCGTCCGGTTCCGGTTGGTGGCGGTGGCCTGCGGTGTGGGCGTCCAGGGCTGTCACCAGGCAGGCCGCTTCCACGGTCTGGTGCGCCGCGCGCTCGTCGAGGCCCGCTTCGCCAGCTGCCCGGCGGGCCCACGCGCTGACCTCGGGGTGGACGTAGGGGCGCAGGACGAGCTGGGCGTCGCGGATCTCCACCACCCGGCGGTACAGGGCGAACTGCGTGTTCGGCGCGACCATTGCGGTGGGCAGGGTGATCTGCGGGATCTCGTCGGCCAGTCGGCTCCACAGTGGACTCAGCTGCCGGAGCTGGTGCTTGGCGCGCAGCCAGGCGAACGGCAGCACCACCCGAGGCCCCCACACCGGCATCGTCGCGCCGAGCGCCACCAGGGCCACGCAGGCCGCCGCGCAGGCACCGCCGATCGGGTCCAGGACGCCGGGCTGGTTCCCGGCCACCGACACGGCCGCGGCGGCGATCTTGCTCGCCGCCCAGGCCGCCGAGGCCACGCAGCCCGCCTGGATCGTGCGGAGCCCGGCCCGCAGCCAGCGGCGGCGGGTCTGCGAGATGTAGCTGCGCAGGAACCAGCCGAACGCCAACGTGGCCGAGCCGATGTAGAGCGAGAACACCACGAGGTAGGCCGCCACGGCGGGGCGGTCGGCGAAGGCGGCCAGGAAGTCCGGGTCGAACGGGATGCCCGCGGACATCAGCAGCACCGCCATGGTGGCCGCTGCGACCGCGGCCACCAGGAACTGGATGCGCATCACGCGGCGCGCTCCGGCGGGCTCGTGGACCAGGTGGGCCAGCAGCCCGTGGACGCACACCGCCGCGAGGATGGCCAGCAGGTTCGCCGCCAGCCGACCGGAGTTCGGCACCGGCTCCCAGGCCGCGACCCAGGTCAGCGAGTCGGTGGCGACGAGGGCGGCGGACAGGCCGACCGAGCCGATCGCGCCGCACAGGTAGCACACGCTCGGCGTCGGCGAGGGCCGGGACTGGACGAGCTTGGCGATCGCCGCCAGCACCGCGATGAGCCCAGCGCCCTGCAGGACGATGCTGGTCATCGGCGCTTCTCGGGTCCGCGGCGGGCGCTGTCGAAGGTCGCCTGGATCTCGCGCAGCGTGCGGCCGGACTTCGCGTCGAGCTTGCGCACGCGGCGCAGCGGCGCCGGGGCTCGTCCCGCGCGGTACAGGTAGAGGCTGGCCACCAGCTCGGCTTCCTGCTCGGTGGTGGCGTCGAAGGCGGAGCGGCCGAGCACGCTCTGCACGAGGTCCCGCGGCAGGTCCGGCACCAGCGCGGCCACCAGCGGGGAGTCGGCGAGCTTGGTGTCGGAGTGCCCGCACACCAGGTGCCCGACCTCGTGCAGGATGATGTGCTCCTCGTGCAGCGGGGTGCTCGGCAGGTAGCCGATCACGTCCCGGTCGGCCAGCGAGATCAGCGCCCCGCACGGGCTGTCGGACTCCACCGCGGAGACCCGGCGCAGCTCGATCGGCCGCCCGCGCAGCTCGGACAGCTCGGCGACGAAGGTCTCCAGGTCCCACGGCGAGGGCAGGGGCAGGGCAGCGGCCAGCTCCTGGCACCGAGCCGCGAGGTCGCGCTGCTGGGACGGGGTCACCCCGCGATCCTCGCTCATGACCAGGACCAGGCGCGCGCAGCGGAACGACTCGTGATCATGATCATGCTTCATCGTGATCAGGGGTGGTGTTGGAGCGGCGCAGGTCCTCGACCACGCCGCGGATGCGGTCGGCCTGGGCGGGGGTGAGCCCGCGCAGGCTCACCGACTCCACGCCGCCTTCCTTGAGGCTGCGCAGCTCCACCAGGGTGGCCAGCTGGGTCCGGATCTTCTCGCCGTGCTCGCCGTCGTCGAAGGTGTCCAACGGCACTCCGAAGAACCCGGCCAGCGCTTTCAGGTGCTGCCAGCCGGGGTTCGGGGACTCGCCGGAGAGGATCTTGTAGAGCTGCGAGAGCGAGATCCCGGTGGCCGCGGCGATCGCCTTGACCTCGTGCGGCTTGCCGGTCTCGGGGTTGGGGAAGGACTCCCGCAGCCACGCCAGCCGCTCGGCCAGGGCGGCACCAGGGTCGTTCATCACACTCTCCGAAATCACGCGGCTTGGACCGTTTCGCCGATTGACGGATTCTCGCATCTAAGATTACCGTCTGTCGAGATTCCACGATCGTGGAATCGGGGTGCTGGGGGTGTGCCAGACAGGGCGCGGCGTGGCGTGCGTACCGCGTCCTGCCTGGCACCCAAGCCTCGACGAGCCGGTTGTGGACGCCGTCGCAGGTGCCCGGGGGTGGTCACCCGCTGTGCTGGAGAACACGCGAACTCCCGCACCGGAAATCGGGGTGCCGTCCACTGCGGGCCCCTGCGACACTGCCCGGCATGAGCCCCCGTGACGTAGCTGCGCTGATCGACCTGACCCGGCAGGGGCGCAGGGTGAAGTACCTGCACTTCTGGGGTCACCGGCCGGAGCGCGACGGCAGCGTCGGGAAGGGCTGCCTGAGCCAGTGGTGGCCAGCGCCGTTCGTCCTCGACGGGCGCACCTTCGCCACGGCGGAGCACTACATGATGTGGCGCAAGGCGCTGCTGTTCGACGACCGGGACAGCGCGGAACGGATCCTGGCGGCCGGTCACCCGAAGCAGGCCAAGGACCTCGGCCGCGGGGTGCGCGGGTTCGACCAGCGGCGCTGGGAGGCGCAGCGCTGCGAGATCGTCCGCACCGGCAACGCGGCGAAGTTCGCCCAGCACCCCGACCTGGAGGCGTTCCTCCTCGGCACCGGAAACCGGGTCCTGGTGGAGGCCAGCCCGGTCGACGTGGTCTGGGGCATCGGGCTGGCCGCCGACGATCCGCGCGCCGACGACCCGCAGCGGTGGAAGGGCCTCAACCTCCTCGGCTTCGCCCTCGGCGAGGTCCGCGAGCGGTTGGCGAAGGGAGTTCAAAACCATGGTGCTGCAACCTTTTCCGGTGGCCGTTAACAGATTCCCCTTGCGTCTACGCCGGTAGTCTTTCGGGTGCCGGTCCGGTCTGACCGGGGTCGGGTCGGACCGGTCTCGCGGGACGTGGACAATTCCGCCATGACAACGGGACTTCAGGCGGCGGCGCGGCGACTGGCGCTGGGGGTGCGCGCCGGGGGTGGGCGACCTGGACCTGCGGTCGTGTGGATGCGCGTCGAAGTGGGCGCCACCCGGATCACGCACCCGGTCGGCGTCGAGGTCGACCTCGAGCCGGACTTCTTCGACGCGAAGTCGGCGCTGCTCGACCTGCTCCCGATGCCCTCCGCCGGGCACCCGCTGGTGGTGGAGCTGGTGGTGCACGAGTCCGGCCGGTTCGAGCTGGCCTCCAGCACGGCGCTGGACTCGGAGACCCGCGTGGTGCTCGACGACGGGTTCCGGCTGCCCGGCCACCCGCTGCCCGGCATGGCGCTCCCGGCCGCCGCCCGGCGCACCGGCGCGCCGACCGATCCGGCGGTGCTGGCCGAGATCACCGGCCTGTTCCAGGAGTTCGTCGCCCGCTACCGGGAGATCAAGGGGCGGCCACCGGCGCTGCGCCCCGGCTACTCCGAGCAGGAGATCGCCGCGGCCGAAGCCGAACTGGGCGCGCGACTGCCGGAGGACCTGCGCGCGCTGTACCGGATGACCCGCGACGACGCGGCCGAGACCGGACTGCTCGGCCGGTACTCGCCCTACCCGCTGGACCACGTCGTCGAATACCACCAACCGGGTTCGCTGGGCTGGAACGACGGCCCGTTCGACGACGCGGTGGTCTTCGAATCGGAACCGCCGGGCGTCATCAAGCGCCTGTCGCGCAACGACTGGTGGATCACCTTCGCCACCGACTTCGCGATGAACAACCTCGCGGTCGACCTCGACCCGGCCGAGCGGGGCAGGTCCGGGCAGGTCTTCGAGTACGGCCGCGACGTCCACGGCCCGCCGGACCACTACGCGGAATCCGTGTCCGAGGTCCTGTCCAGCGTGGTGGCGGCCCTGCGCGAAGGCGACTACGAGGACGAGGACCCGGAGTCGGACTACCTGCAGACCTACACCGGTCTCGGCGGGGCGGGCTTCGGCGAGCGGGTCCACCACGACTTCGGCAGCCGCGACCTGGCCGACGTCGTGGAGGGAGCCGACGACGCCCAGCGGATCGTCATCAACGACGCGGTGGAGCTGGACCTGGCGGCGCTGGCCCCGCTGCGCGACCTGCGTGAACTGCGGATCAACCGCGCGAAGGTCGTCGTGCCCGCGCTGAGCGGCCTGCCCGCCCTGGAGTCCCTGTCGATCGAAGCGGAACGCATCGACCTCGACGCCTTGGCCGACCAGCCCACTGTCTGGGACCTCAAGCTCACCGGAGCAGCCGAGCGGCTGGACATCGCGGTGCTGCACACCCTGCCGAAGCTGACCAGGCTGGACCTGTCGGAGGTCGAGGTCGACGACATCACGCCGATCGCGGACCTGCCGGGACTGCGGGTGCTGGTACTCAACGCGGCCCAGTGGGCGGATCTGCGCCGAGCGGGCCTCCGCCCGCCGAACCTGGCTGCGGCGGAACGGGTGGGCACGGGCTCGCTGCGCGAAACCGCGGACTGGTGTGAATGGCTCACCGGCAACCCGGTGTCCCTCGACACGGTCTCCGGCACCACGAGGTGACGCGGGCGCCTCCCGCCGAGCGGATCGGCGGGAGGCGCCCGTCGGGGGGAGCGGCCGGGCGGTGTCGGGGAGGGGGCGAACCCGCCCGGCCGCGCGGCTCGATGCTCGGAGGTCGGGGGAGCGCATCGAGCCGGGTTCAGAGGCGCCGCAGGGACTCCAGGACGCGGTGCTGGAGATCCAGCGGCGGAGCTTCGGGCGGGGTCAGCGGCCACTGCGGTGGTGGCTCGGGGGTGTCCGGCTCGCGGAGGTGGTGCCTGCCGGTGGGCCGGTCGTGGCGGGCCTCGGCCTCGACGTGCTCGATGAGCTGCCAGACGTTGGTCGCGCCCTCGCCCGCGCCCGCGTGCTGCGGGAGCCGCCGGTGGTGGACGTACATCAGCGTCATTCCGGTGAGCAGAGAGAGCAGGCAGGCGGTGGCGGTCCAGAACGGGGACATCAGGTGTTTCCTCCTGGGTGGTCGAGCACGACAGGTCGGGATTCGCGCAACAAGCGGACGACCTCCTCGAGAGCAGTGGCGGCCGCGTCGACCTCGTCGTCGTCGAGCTGGCCGACAGCCGCGTGAAACGCGAGGTCGTCGATGAGCCACTGCGTCCGGCGCAAGAAGACCGCCAGCGCAACGGTTTTCGCGCTCACGTCTCAACACCGGCGAGCCGCCGGGCCTCCCGGTTGCACTCGACGCAGGTCGCCCAGAGCCAAGCAACCTCGCTGTTGTCCGCGACGACGTCCTGCTGGCACAACGTCCCCAGCTGCGTCCCGCTCGGATAAGCACACCCCACGGGCTTCTCGGCCAAGCTCGCATGCCGCTGCCCAGCAGCAGGCACCCAGTGAAACGGATACATCGACGACCCCAGTTCGATCGACGGACGAGGACTTACCGTGCTTACCGGTAAAAGTCTGGCTGTGGTGAATCGATCGATCAACTACCCGATAGGGGGTTGTTTGCGCACGTCAAAGGCCTAGTCTGGTTTTCATGGTCGGAAAATCCGAACACACGCCCAAAGCCCGAGCGCTAGGAGCCGAACTCCGCGAGTGCCGCCGCGAAGCCGGACTGACCCAGCAGGAACTCGCCGACCGGATCGGCGTCAGCCACGTTTCGGTGTCGCGCTACGAGTCGGGCACGCGGTCGCCGAACCCTGAAGACGTGGCTCAGATCCTGGCGACTCTGGGTGTGAACGGTGACAGGTACGCAGAACTGGTCGACATGGCACGCGGCGCGGACCAGCCGAACTGGCTGGTCGCGTCAGGTGTTACCGGCATCCGGCGCGAGCTCACGACGTTGATCGAGTTGGAGCGGACGGCCACGACGATCATCGACGTCGCGACGGGTGTGATTCCTGGCTTGCTCCAGACCTCGGATTACGCGCGGGCCATCATGGGCACTGCTCCTGGGGATGACCTGGAAGCCCGCGTGGCCATGCGGATTGGTCGACGGGATGTGCTCACAGGTGAGGATGCGCCCGAGTTCGTCGCGATCATCACGGAAACGGCGTTGCGAGAGCCGATCGGCGGCAGCTCGATCATGGCCAGTCAGCTGCGCTTCGTTCTGAAGATGAGCGAACTGCCCAACGTCGCTATCCACGTGCTGCCAGCGTCTTCCTCGCAATGGCACCCTGCTCATGCGGGTTCCTTCATCCTCTTCGAGTTCACCAAGACCCAGCCGATCGTTCACCTCGAGCACTTGACCACTGGCGCGTTCCTGTACAGCAAGAACGAAGTGGCGGTTCATGCCGCAGCGGCTTCCCATCTTCGGGAGCTGGCCATGACGCCAGATCGTTCTGCAGACTGCATCGCGGAGATCGTCGAAGGACTGGAAGGTAGTTGAAAGATGACCGGAGTTCCTACTGGCTGGCGGAAGTCCAGTCGGTCTGCGCAGCAGGTCACATGTGTCGAAGTCGGCCGCGTTGCCGAGACCTGGCGGAAATCGAGTCGGAGCACCAACACGGACAACTGCGTCGAGATCGTCCCCGCGACCTGCGGTGCGGCGGTGCGGGACTCGAAGGACCGGGAGGCGGGGTACTTCACGACGACCGCCCACCAGTGGCGGTTATTCGTCACCGCGGTCAAGGCGGGGCGCTTCGAGAGCTGACCGTCCGGGGTCGTGAGTGCGTAACAGTGTTCTAGCACCGTTTCGCACTCACGACCCCTGACCAGCGAAAACACCGTCCTGTCCGGCGAGACGTCCACGCCTACCCCGCTGTCGGACAGCGAGGTGGTCGAGGAGCGTTGGCGGTCGCTCCTCGCCGAATGCCCTGTGCACTGACCTCGTGAGTGCGCGAGGTTGTTCTTGCGACCATTCGCACTCACGAGCGTTGACCAGCGCAAACACGCGGCGCTCCTGGTGCTGGCGGGTCGTGAGTGCGTAACAGTGTTCTAGCACCGTTTCGCACTCACGACCCCTGACCAGCGGAAACGGTTGGTGCCACTGGATTTCTCCGCGGTGGTGCGTTGCTGGTAAGGCGTACGGCTGATTGGGCCATTTGATCGAAATTCCGCCCGCAGGCAAACGAGCCTGGCTACCCTCCCGCTGCGAGACTTCGTGTCCGCATGTGGAGCTGGGGGGGGGGAGCGCATGGACGGGAACATCCTCGATCCGGACGGTGCCCGCGAGCGGTTGGCGGCGTGGAAGGACCGGATCGAGAAGCTCGCTGCCGACACCAGGACGATGAGTGACCGGCTGCAGGAGGTTCGGGTCACCGCGACCGACCCGAAGGGCCTGGTCGAGCTCACCATCGATTCCACGGGCGCGCTGGTGGACATCAAGCTGACCAGCAAGATGGAGCGCACGGCACCGGACGTGGTCTCGCGGACCATCATGGAAACGCTGGCCCAGGCCAAGAACCAGCTGGCCGACCGCTCCCAGGAGATCATCGCCGACACGGTGGGCACCGAGTCGGCGGCAGCGCGGGCTATCTCCGAATCCGTCGGCAACCACCTGCGCACCAGCCCCGAGGAGGAGAGCACCGCGGCCCCGGGCCCTGACGTCGACGACGGCACCGAGCCGCAGTCGTTCATGGAGAAGTGGTGACCGTGGGCGACGGGTTCAACGTCAGCGCGGAGCAGATCCGCGAGCACGCGAGCAAGGTCGAGGAGATCCAGGCCCGCTTCGACGCGGTGAAGTCGGCCAGCGCGCAGATCCAGCAGGACGACCAGGCCTACGGACTGCTCTGCGGCTGGATCGCCGGTGTCCTCGAAGGTCGCCACGCCCGCCAGGACGAGCTCATCGACTTCGTGGCGGAGAACCTCTCGATGGCAGCGGAGTCGCTGCGCGCCACCGCGGACGACTACGAGAGCCTCGACCAGGAGCACGCGGACGCGATCCAAGCTTCGGGCGGTGAGATGCCGTGAGCGATGATTCGCTGGTCGCGCCGGTCGAATCCACCCGCAAGCCGTGGACCGGCTCCGGGCTGGCCGAGGGCGTCGAGGGCCTGGTCACCTCCATTCAGAACGAGGACTGGGTCTCCGGCGCGCTGGCCGGGATGGGCCTGGGTCTCGAAGTGGCTTCCGCGGTGCTCGACCCGTTCAGCGCCCTGCTGTCCAACGGCATCGGTTGGGCGATGGAGTACTTCGAGCCGCTGCGCGAGATCCTCGACGAGCTGACCGGCATGCCGGACGTGGTCAGGTCCCATGCCGCGACCTGGAACAACATGGCTGAGGAACTCGGCTCCATGGCCGAAGACCTCAAGTCGAGCCTGGAATCCGACCTGCCCGGCTGGCAGGGAGCCGCGGCCGACGCCTACCAGTCGATGATGGCCAACAACGTCGAAGCCGTCGGTGGCCTGGCCGCGATCTCGGCGGCGATGGCCTCGGCCACCGAAGGTGCGGGCGGCCTGGTGGAGATGACCCGCGAGATCGTCCGGGACCTGATCGCCGACCTGGTGGCGCGCGTGATCGTGTGGGCCGTCGAAGCGATCTTCGTGGTCACGATCCCGGTGATCGCGGCCCAGATCGTGTCGGCGGTGGTCAAGTGGGTCGGCCGCATCTTCACCTACGTCACGAGCCTGATCGACAGCCTGACGAACCTGAGCAAGCTCATGAACGGATGAGGGGGAATCCGTGGCACCGCGCAAGCCCAGAGGAGGAGACGGAGGCGGCGACGGGGGATCCCCCCAGCGGAAGCCCTCGCAGAAGGTCGGGAGCATAGACGCGAGCTCCAGCGTCTCCAAAGCCCAAGACGCCACCTTCGAAGCAGCACAAGGTGGCAGAGCAGGAGGAAACGGCCAAAGCCCCACCACGCCGTCCAGCACCACACAGCCGCCGAAGACTGACCCATCGCCGCAGACCCCACCGAAGCCTGGCGACAACGACACCCCGCTCCACGACAAGTCCGACGACCCCCAGAGCCCGAACAGGGACGGGGAGAACCGCAACACCGAGGGCGACCCCATCGACATCGCCACCGGCGAGATGATCCTGCCGCAGACCGACGTGGAACTGCAGTCGGTCCTGCCGTTGGTGCTGAGGCGGATGCACCTGTCGTCGTACCGGGTCGGTCAGCACTTCGGCCCGTCCTGGGCTTCCACGCTGGACCAGCGGTTGGAGCGCAGCAGCGCTGGCGTGTCGTTCGCTGCCGAGGACGGAAAACTGCTGCTCGCACCGACGCCAGCGGTCGGGGCCACCGCGCGGTTCGCAGGCTCGCGCCACGAGCTCACCCGCAGCGAGGACGGCGGCTACACCCTCACCGAACACGACACCGGGCGGAAGCTGCTGTTCGCCCCAGGCGACCGGGTGTTGTGGCTGGCCAGGATCGTGGACCGCAACGGCCACCACATCGACTTCGACCGCGATACCGACGGAACACCGGTCGAGGTGCGGCATTCGGGCGGCTACCGCCTCCGTGTCGAGTCCGAAGACGGCCTGGTGACAGCACTGCACCTCCGCGAAGCGGACCACGGCGAAGACGTGACGCTGATGCGTTACGTCTACGAAGACCGACGGCTCACCGAGGTCATCAACGCCTCAGGCCTCCCGATGCGCTTCACCTACGACCACGCCGGCCGGATCACCAGCTGGACCGACCGCAACGACAAGTGGTACCGCTTCACCTACGACGCCGAAGGGCGCGTGGTAGCAGGTGAGGGCTCCGGAGGCTTCCTCAGCGGCACGATGGAGTACGACCGCGAGAACCTGATCACCACCTGGACGAACTCGCAGGGCGCTCGCACCACCTACTACCTCAACGAAGCGGGCCAGACGATCCGCGAGATCGACCCGCTGGGCGGCGAAACCCTGTCCGAGTGGGACGAGTACGACCGCCTGCTCTCCCGAACTGATCCGCTTGGTAGGACAACCCGCTACGAGTACGACGATGACAGCAACCTGATCGCTGTCACACGCCCGGACGGCAGTCAAGCTCGATTCGAGTACAACGCCCTCCGGCTGCCCATCACGATCGTCGCTCCAGACGGCACGGTGTCGAGACGCGAGTACGACGACCGCGGGAACCTCACCAAGACCATCGATCCGCTTGGGGCGATCACCAGCTTCGCGTACGACGACCGCGGGCACCTGACGACCATCACGGACGCCATGGGCAACGTGCAGCGGGTAGAGACGGACGAGGCGAGTCTTCCGATTGCTCAGACGGACTCCTTGGGCAACACAACTCGCTACGTGCGTGACATGTTCGGCCGAGTCGTGGAAGTCGTTGACCCGCAAGGCGCCACAACGCGTTTCGGCTGGACTGTCGATGGCAAACCAGCGTGGCGCATCCTCCCAGATGGGGCGACTGAACGATGGATCTATGATGGGGAAGGGAACCTCCGCGTCCATGTTGACCCACTGGGGCGGAAAACCCAGACCGAATCAACGCATTTCGATCTCCCCGCTATGGAAGTTCGGCCAGATGGCACACGGCTGCGCTTCGATTACGACACCGAGTGCCGTCTGATCAAGGTTGTCACCGATCAAGGCTTGGTGTGGCGCTACGATTACGACGCTGCGGGCAACCTGGCTCAGGAGACCGACTTCAACGGTCGCGTGGTCGCTTACGAGCACGACGGCGCTGGACAGATGGTCGCGCGCACCAATGGTGTGGGAGAAACCACGCACTTCGCTCGAGATGTCTTCGGCAACGTGATCGAGCGCCGCAGCGTTTCGGGGACTGCGACATTCAGTTACGACCCCCTGGGGCGCATGGTCGAAGCGATGGACGGTGACACGCAGGTCACATTCGAGCGCGACCAGCTCGGACGCATCCGGGCCGAATCGATCAATGGCCGTGTCGTCGTGTCGGATTTCGATGTCCTAGGGCGCAGGACTCGTCGACGCACGCCATCCGGTGCGGAGAGCTTGTGGCAATACGATGCGAACGATCGTCCCGTAGCACTGCACGCTGCTGGGCGAACTCTCCGTTTCGCCTACGACAGTGCCAGCAACGAGATTGAGCGACAGCTGGGAACGGCGGCCGTCCTCACCCAGGAATGGGACATCAACCACCGGCTCGTTTCCCAGACAGTCACCGGTGCGGCGGGGCGGCAGATCCAGCAGCGTGCGTACAGCTACCGGTCCGACGGCTTCTTGACCAGGTTCGACGACAAGCTCACCGGATCTCGCTCATTCGAACTTGACCGGGCAGGCCGCGTCACTGCGGTCAACGGAACAGGCTGGGCTGAGCGCTACGCTTACGACGGGGCGGGCAACCTCACCCATGCGTCCTGGCCGACCTTGCCTGGCTCGGACGAAGAGGAGATTGGTGACCGCCAGCACAACGGAACACTGATTCGCCGCGCTGGAAAGGTGCGTTACGAGCACGATGCGCAGGGCCGGATCACCTTGCGGCAGCGCAAGCGTTTGTCCCACAAGCCCGAGACGTGGCGCTTCTTCTGGGACGCCGAGGACCGTCTCATCGAAGTGCTCACCCCGAATGGAGTCCGCTGGCGCTACCGCTACGATCCGTTGGGGCGCAGGGTGGCCAAGCAGCGGTTGACGCCGGACGGCTCCGGTGTCGTGGAACAGATCGAATTCAGCTGGGATGGCACCGTCCTAGCGGAACAGGCTCACACCGACGGAGTGGCCAACGGGCACCAGCTTGCTGATCGCCGCGTGATGGTTTGGGACTACGAACCGGGTACGGCCCGCCCTCTGCTCCAGAGGGAACGGTCCCAACTCCGCAACGCTCCCCAGCAATGGTATGACGAACGATTCTACTCCATCGTCACTGATCTCGTTGGTACTCCGACAGAGCTCGTCAATCTACACGGCGGCATAGCCTGGTTCCACCGAACTACGTTGTGGGGCGTCACAACAGACCAAGCACGGACCGGAGCCTACACCCCCCTGCGCTTCCAAGGTCAATACGCAGACCCGGAAACAGGATTCAACTACAACTTCCAGCGCTACTACGACACAGCAACTGGCAACTACGCGAGCTGCGACCCGCTCGGTCTGGCAGCGGGTCCTCATCATCATCGTTATGTCAGCAACCCGCTAGAGCTTGTCGATCCACTGGGGTTGAACAGTCAAAGGGCTTGCAAGCGCGCGCAGAAGGTCATCGACAATGCTGATAACGGAGTGGTCAGGGAAGCGCCGAACTACCACGGGCGACTGCCGCGGCAGGTGGAGCAGCAGATCTTGGCCAACCCGGACGCGGTGTACGTGTCGCAGGGCACAGGAGGACGCCTGATCTTCAGAGGGGGAGACGACGTCGTCATCACGGAGGGATCGGGAGCTAGAGCAGGTCAAGTCGTAACCAGCTACGGGCCATCTGGGCCGCGTGGAGAAAGTGGAGCGACGATTTTTGGTGGAGAAGCTTCCGACCCTGGGATGCCCATCACGCACCAGGCTATAGTTGAGGGCAAAGTCCCTCGCCCTGATGGAGGTTACCTTGCCCCGGCCACGCAAATACTCCCAAGGTCTGACTCATGAAAATTGACCTGGGCGTGGGTGTCGCGGTTTCGGTGAATCCTGGGCCGTTGCTGGAGTGGCAACCGAGGTTTGCGCTTTCCGGTCTGACGGTTCATGTGGGCCCCTATCTGGATTCTCTCGAGCACGAGCACCTTTTCTTGCGCACCGTTGGGAGTGGGGACTGGCACGAAGCGGAAGATGACGAACTCAGGTTCGACCGGCATAGTGGGATGCTGGAGAGTCTGATGTTCCACGTCCCGGAAGATCCAGTGCTTTCGCCTCCTGCCTGCGGGGGAGAAGTGGCTGAAGGCGAGGATTCGGTCCAACTGGTGTTGGGGGAGGGGAGGAACTTCTCCTTGCCTCGATCCAAATCCCGGTATGTCTCCGAGCGCGGTGACGTGCTTATCTGCCTCAGGAGTGGCGAAGCGGCAGGTTGCTCGACGGGCGGCACACTGCTGAACATTGCGCCTGAGCTCTATCTGATTGCGCAAGACAACCGTCTCCAAGGGTGGATGTTGCGTCACCCGGAGCGTTGCCTCACTTCTTCGTGGGAGGTTCCTGGCCAAGAGCCGCCCGACGCCGAGCTCTCCGGTTTCTTGGCGCGGTACTTCGCACTCACGGCGAGCCCGAACAATGAACGGATAGCTGATGGTGATCCTGAAGTGCTGCAAGCGCTCACCGAGCTGTCGCGCTCGCTCGACCCGGAGTCTGGGGCTACTACCCGGCGTGCCGTGCTAAGAGCTGCGATAGCTGATCTTGTGGATTTCTTCTCGTGATTTCGCTGTGCTGAGCCCAAGGTCCTTGGTGTTCCAAGGCGCATCGTGTACCACAAAGGTCCGAATCGCTCAGCACAGACCGCAGAAGGGCGCCTTGACCGGGTGAGGCCGGTCAAGGCGCCCTTCTGGTGGGTTACTTACCGAAGCCTGCCTTGCGGAGGGCGTCGGCCATCGCTCCGGTTGGGGCGTTGTCGCGCTGGCGCTGGCCACCGCGGCCCTGGCCTCGGTTCTGGCCGCCCTTGCCGCCGCCCTGAGCGCCCCGGCTTCCGTTGCGGTTGCCGCCGCCCTGGCCTCGGCCTCCGCCGCGGTTGGCGTCGCGGTCCGGCTTGCCGCCCGCGCCCGGCTCGTCGTCCAGGCGGAGAGTCAGGGAGATTCGCTTGCGGGGGATGTCGACGTCGAGGACCTTGACGCGGACGATGTCTCCCGATTTGACCACGTCGTGGGGGTCGTTGACGAAGTTCTTCGACATCGCCGATACGTGGACCAGGCCGTCCTGGTGGACGCCCACGTCCACGAAGGCTCCGAAGGCTGCCACGTTGGTGACGACGCCCTCCAAGGTCATGCCCGGCTTGAGGTCGGCGATCTTCTCCACGCCGTCGGCGAAGGTCGCCGTCTTGAACTCCGGGCGGGGGTCGCGGCCCGGCTTGTCCAGCTCGCTGAGGATGTCGGTGACCGTCGGCAGGCCGAAGTTGTCGTCCACGAAATCTTTCGGCTGCACCGACTTCAGCACCCGGGTGTTGCCGATCAGCTCGCGGATCTCGGTGCCGGTGCTGCCGATGATGCGCTGCACCACCGGGTAGGCCTCCGGATGCACCGCCGAGGAGTCCAGCGGGTCGTCGCCATCCGGGATGCGCAGGAAGCCCGCGCACTGCTCGAACGCCTTCGGGCCCAGGCGCGCCACGTCCTTGAGGGTCTGGCGGGTGCGGAACGGGCCGTTGGTGTCGCGGTGCGCGACGATGTTGGCCGCCAGCGACTCGCTGATGCCCGACACGCGGGTCAGCAGCGGGGCCGACGCCGTGTTGACGTCCACGCCGACCGCGTTCACGCAGTCCTCGACCACCGCGTCCAGCGAGCGCGACAGCTTCGCCTCCGACACGTCGTGCTGGTACTGGCCGACGCCGATCGACTTCGGGTCGATCTTCACCAGCTCCGCCAGCGGGTCCTGCAGGCGGCGGGCGATCGACACCGCGCCGCGCAGCGAGACGTCCAGGTCCGGCAGCTCGCGCGAGGCGTAGGCCGAGGCCGAGTACACCGACGCGCCGGCCTCGGAGACCGAGATCTTGGTGAGCTTCAGGTCCGGGTTCTGGCTGATCAGCTCGCCGGCCAGCTTGTCGGTCTCGCGGGAGGCCGTGCCGTTGCCGATCGCGACCAGGTCGACGTCGTGCTCCTTGGCCAGCGCGGCCAGCTTGGCCAGCGACTGGTCCCACTGCCGCTGCGGCTGGTGCGGGTAGATCGTGTCGGTGGCCACCACCTTGCCGGTGCCGTCCACGACCGCGACCTTCACGCCGGTCCGGTAACCCGGGTCCAGGCCCATCGTGGCGCGCGAGCCCGCGGGCGCGGCCAGCAGCAGGTCGCGCAGGTTGGCGGCGAACACCCGGACCGCCTCGTCCTCGGCGTTCTGCCGCAGCCGCAGCCGCAGGTCCACGCTCAGCCGGGTCAGGATGCGGGTCCGCCACGCCCAGCGGACCACGTTCGACAGCCACTTGTCCGCCGGGCGGCCCTGGTCGGCGATGCCGAACCGCTGGGCGATGCGCAGCTCGTAGTCGGTCGGGCCGACCTGCTCGGAGCCGTCGTCGGGCTCCAGCGACAGCTCCAGTGCCTCCTCGTTCTCGCCGCGGAACAGCGCCAGGATGCGGTGCGAGGGCAGGGCGGTGAACGGCTCGGAGAACTCGAAGTAGTCGGCGAACTTGGCGCCGTCCTCCTCCTTGCCCTCGCGGACCTTGGAAACCACCCGGCCACGGGTCCAGACCTGCTCGCGCAGCTCGCCGATCAGGTCGGCGTCCTCGGAGAACCGCTCCACCAGGATCGACCGGGCGCCGTCGAGCGCGGCCTGCGCGTCGGCGACGCCCTTGTCGGCGTCGACGAAACCGGCCGCGGTCTGCTGCGGGTCGTTGCTCGGGTCGCTCAGCAGCTGGTCGGCCAGCGGCTCCAGGCCCGCCTCGATGGCGATCTGGGCCTTGGTGCGGCGCTTGGGCTTGTACGGGAGGTAGATGTCCTCCAGCCGGGCCTTGGAGTCGGCCGCGTTGATCTGCGCCGCCAGCTCGTCGGTCAGCTTGCCCTGGGAGCTGATCGACTCCAACACCGTGCTGCGCCGCTCTTCGAGTTCGCGCAGGTAGCGCAGCCGCTCTTCGAGCGTGCGCAGCTGGGCGTCGTCGAGGGCGCCGGTCGCTTCCTTCCGGTAGCGGGCGATGAACGGCACAGTCGACCCGCCGTCGAGCAACTCGACGGCGGACTGCACCTGGCTCTCGCGGACGCCGAGCTCCTCGGCGATCTTCTGATGGACAGTCGTCACGATGTTGATTCCGCCTTCTCTGCGATCTTCGCCAGATCCGACCGGCCATTCTGCCGGACCGCGCCCGCAGGCTACGTGGGCGCTCGCGTCGGCGTGTCGGGATGCGGCTCGCCTGCGGTATCGCTCCAGGTCTCGGCCCGCCGCCGTTCAACGGCGACGGGTCACGGCTGGGGCGCCCAGGGGCTCTTGTGACGGCGGAAGACCGGTGAGCCGGAGCAGCGCTCCTCGTAGCGCTGCTGCAGGTGGCTGTAGTCGTGGTCGGGGAAGAGGATGGGAAGCGCTTCGAGCGTCCGGTCCAGCTGGGCGACCCTGGTCGTGAACTCGTCGTCGCAGAGGTCGACGTCGGCGAAGAGGTACTGCCAGTTCGGTGCTCCCTTCAGCAGGAGCAGGTTGTCGACGTACGACTGGAAGTCCAGGGCCAGCCGCTCCAGCCGGGCCTTGGTGATGTCGTAGAACCACAGCTCGTCGTTGGTCGCTCGCAGCGCGGTGAGCCTGCCCGAGCCGGGCGCCTCCTCCAGCCCCTTCAGCTCCCACAGCAGCTCCTGCTTCTCCGGGGCGAGCCGCTCGTCCTCGACCTCCACGATCCAGCCGGTCATGCAGCTGCGGATGTCCGTGAGCGCGAACTCGCCGTGGACGTAGTGGGCGACGGAGTGCCAGGAGAGGTGGATGCGATCGGTGTTGAGCAGGTAGTCGCGGGTGCCGTCGACGGCGTCGGCTCCCCAGCGGTCGCTGATCAGGTCGACGTCGTCGGCCGAGAGCTCCCGGGGCGGGCCGGACCCGATGTCGCAGGTGGTCACGACGATGTCGGGTGCGGAGCGGAGCTCCTCGACGTGTGCGCGGATCCGGTCCGGTAGGTTCATGGGCTCGATCATCTCCTCGGTGCGGCGCTTGTGACGCGGGCCGCACTGGCTTCGGCCCGTGACCCGCTGGCGTCACTAATCGTGACGGATATGGACGGTGGCGGTAGCTCGGAGGGGTTAATCTAGGTACTCGGGCACGTACAAACCGCGATGCAGGTACACGCTCCGTGCTGGAGTGTGGGTCTCGTGAACCCCGAGACCCCCGACCAAGCGAGAAACCCCGAAAACCACGACAACGCTTCCACCCCGAAGCAGGCGTCCCCCGCCCAGCGCGCCGACCAGGCGCTCCGCGCCGCCGCCGACCGCGTTCGCGCGTGGCTCGCGCCGCTGCTCGAGCGCTTCGTGCAGTGGCTGGCCCCGCTGCTGCGGCGGGTCCAGGACGCACCGGTGGTGCGGCGCTTCCGGGAGAGGGTTGCGCCGCACGTGGCCGCGGTTCAGGAGAAGCTCCCCGAGCCCGTCGTGCGGGCTTCGCGGACCCGTTCCATGCAGGCCGGTGCCGCGGTCGCCGCCGTCGGCGTGGTGGGCCTGGTGATCGGCACCGCCGCCGCTGGTTCCTCCGACCCCCAGGTCGAGGAGGCCGCGGTGGCCGCCCCGATGCAGTCCGCCCCCGAGCAGCAGGTCGCGCTGGAGCAGCAGGCCACCCTGCAGCAGCAGCCGACCCCGCAGCAGGTGGAGCCGCAGGCCGCCCCGGCACCCGAACCGGAGGCCCCGCTCGGCCCGCCTGTCGAGGGCATCGACGTGTCCAACCACAACGGCAACATCGACTGGAGCCAGGTCGCCGCGGACGGCAAGAAGTTCACCTTCGTGCTGGCCACCGACGGCACCAGCTTCACCAACCCCAAGTACAGCGAGCAGTACCACGGCGCCAAGGACGCCGGGCTGATCGCCGGTGCCTACCACTTCGCGCGGCCGAGCTCCTCGTCCGGCGAGGCGCAGGCCGACCGGTTCCTGGACGTGGCCGACTACCAGTCCGACGGCAAGACCCTGCCCCCGGTGCTGGACCTCGAGGTCGACCCGAACTCGGGCGGCTGCTACGGGATGTCGGTCGACGAGATGCACCAGTGGACCCAGGCGTTCAACGACCGGGTCCAGGAGCGCACCGGCAAGGAACCGATCATCTACGCCAACCCGTCCTTCTGGCGGCAGTGCATGGGTAGCACCGACAGCTTCGACGGCCACCCGCTGTGGCTGGCGTCCTACGGCGTGGACAGCCCGTCCGTGCCCAACGGCTTCAGCAACTGGCACTTCTGGCAGTACACCGACAAGGGCGACGTTGCCGGCATCAGCGGCAACACCGACCTGAACCTGTTCCAGGAAGGCATGGCGCGGCTGGAGAAGTTGGCGCGCTGACCTCGGTCCGCAGGACCTCCACGGGAGCGGGCCGTCCGCGAGAGCGGGCGGCCCGCTCCTTCGTGCTCGGGGTCAGCAGTGGCCACGCCGGTGTCCTTTGTGGACTGGACAGGGTGTGGGACTCCATGAGACGCGTGGCGGGCCGGTTCGGTTGCGCAGTGCTCGGGTGATGTTCGCCCGGTGTCGCGATCAGGGGAGCGGCCCGTACTGGGGGTTGCGGACCGATATCCTCGCCGCGATCGATGATCACCTGATCGGAGGCGCGGCGTGTCACTGTGGGAACAGCGGGTCACCACCGCTCGGCGGTTGTGGGGCAGCGGTGACCTCGACGCCGCGGAGCAGGAGCTGCGCACCGTCCTCGACGACGGTGACTTCGACGCCGCTGCGCACGCCGCCTGCCTGCTCGGCGGGCTGCTCGACGAGCGCGGCGACCACGAGCAGGCCCGCGCGCTGCACCAGCGGGCCATCGATTCCGGGCACCCGATCTACGCGCAGCTCGCCGCGATCTCCCTCGGCCTGCTGCTGTTCGACGCCGACGACCTGACCGCCGCCCAGGCCGTGCTGCGCTTCGCCGCCGAGGGCGCCGACCCGGACGCCGCTGGTCGCGCCGATGCGCTGCTGGCCCAGGTGCTGCACATGCTCGGCGACGTCGACGGCGCCCGGGAAGCTCGCGATCGGGCCCTGACCAGCAGTGATCCCGGCGTGGTCGAGATCGCCGGGGAGCTCGAGCTGCCCGCGCCGGGCCAGCCCTCCACCGACCAGTACCTCCAGGTCGCCTACGAGCAGGCGTGCTCGCTGCTGGAGCAGGGGCGCGACCGCGACGCCGAACCGATCCTGCGGCGGCTGCTGGACAGCGGGCACCCGAACTACGGATCGCTGAGCGCGGCCAAGCTCTACGCGCTGCATGCCGAGGACGCCGCGACCGCGCGGCAGATGGCCGAGCGGATCATCGGCTACCGCCACCCCGAGCACCTCGGCTGGGGGCAGGTGCTGCTGGGTGGCGTGCTGGAGGACGAGGGCGACGCGGCGGGCGCGGCTGAGGCGTTCCGAGCGGCGGCCGAGGACCCGCGCCCCAGCATCCGGCTCCACGCGCTGATCCACCTGGGCATGCAGTTGCGCGAGCTGGGGCAGCCGGACCAGGCGCGGCAGACCTACCAGCGGGTGATCAACACCCGCCACCCGCACTTCTCCGTCGAGGCGCTGGGCGTGCTGGCCGAGCTGCAGCGCGACTTCGGTGATGTCGCCGGGGCGATCGAGACCTTCAACCGGGTGGTGGCGTCCGGCCACGATGGCAAGGCGCCGCTGGCCGCCTACAACCTCGGGGTGCTGCAGTACGAGCACGGCGACCCGGAGGCGGCTGCGGCGGCGTTCCGCCGGGCAGCGCAGGCGGAGAACCCGCACATCGCGCACCAGGCCGAACTCGCACTGTCCATGATGGACGTCGTCGACGCGCAGCAGGACCCGGCCGGGGAGGACGCCAGGCAGCTCGCGCTGCGCGCCCACCAGGCCGCGAGCGCGGGCGACCTGGACTCCGCCCGCCTGTCTTACCAGCAGGTCATCGACATGGACGTGCGGATGTGGTCGGTGATGGCGGCCAACTCGCTCGGTCTGCTGGAGGCCGTCGCCGGAGACCTCGACCGGGCGCGCCGCACCCTGCAGCGCGCGTCGACCTCCGACGAGAGCTCGCTGGTGCAGGACGCCGCCTTCCGCCGCGCGATGGTCGATGAACCCGGCGCGGCGCCGGTGTTGGCGGCGATCTTCCGGCTGGAGCATGCCGAGGACGCCGGGCTGGACGAGCTCGCCGCCAGCGCCGATCCGCAGGTGCGCGACCTGGCGCTGCTGGTGCGGGCCGAGCTGCTGCTGACCTCCGACGTCACCGCGGCCGTGGAACTGCTGGGCGGCCTGGTCGAGTCGCCGAACCAGCTGGTGTGGACCAAGGCCGGGCAGCTGATGGCCAGCTGGCTGGTCCGCGAGCACCGGACGGGTGACGCGGTGCGGTTGCTGGAGCGCATCGTCGACGGCGGGCACCCGCTGCTGCTGCCGTGGTCGGCGGCCCAGCTAGGTGACCTGCTGGTCGAGCACGGCGAGCCGGAGGACGTCATCGCGGCGTTCGCCACCGCCGCCGGAGCGGGGTACCCGGCGCTGCTCGGCGAGGTGTTCGGCAAGCTCGCCATGCTCTACCGCATGGCTGGGCGCGAAGACGAGCTGGTGGCGCTCTACCGGACCGCGATCGACAGCGGCCACCCCGAGTTCGCGCCGCGCGCCTCCTACCTGCTGGGTGAGCACCTCGTGCACTCCGACGTGGGCGCCGCGCTGGAGTGCTTCGACCGCGCCGCCGCTTCGGAGTCGCAGGTCGGCGTCCTGGCGGGCCTGGGCGCGCACGTCATCCGGCGCGACCTGGGCAGCACGCAGGCCGTCCTCGCCGAACTGGCCGAGGACCCCGAGCTGCTCGCCCACGCGACCGAGCTGTGCCTGAACCTGGCGCACCGGCACCAGTCGGACGGCCAGTTCGCCGAGGAGGTGTTATCGCTGGTCGCGGACGCCGGTGACCCCGACCGGCAGCAGGAGGCGTTGCTCTTCCTGGGCGCGCTGCACGACGACGCCGACGACAGGGCCGGGGCCCGCGCCGCCTGGGAGCGGGCGGCGCAGGGGGACAAGCCGCGCGAAGCAGCCGTCGCCCGGTACCACCTCTCGGAACTGCTGCACGCCGACGGTGATCTGGACGGCGCCGACGCGCAGCTGGCCGAAGCCGCTGCCGGTGACACGGAGGTCGCTGGGGCGGCTGCGCTGCGGCTGGCCGCGTTGCGCGACGAGCGCGGAGACGTCGAAGGCGCGCTGGAGGCCTTCGACCGCGCTGCGACGGTCGGCGACGCGGCCGAGGCCGCCACGGCGAATGCCCACATCGGGGGCGTGCTAGCAGAGCAGGGGAAGACCGAGCTCGCGAAGGCGGCTTACGCGCGTGCGATCGGTTCCGGTGTGCCGGAGGTGCAGGCGGAGGCCGCGTTGGCGCTCGGCAACCTGCTGCGGGACACCGGGGACGAGGCCGGTGCCGAGGCGGCTTACGCGCAGGCCCTGGCGTTCGGTGACGAGCACGTCAGCGTCCGCGTCTACCAGGAGATGGGTGCCGAAACAGCGGAGATGCGCGCCTACCGGTTGATGGCGGAAGGCGATGTCGACGGTGCGCGCGCGGCGATCGTCGAGCAGTTCGGGTCCGACCGGGTGGCCGACTTCTGGTGCGCCGCGTGGACCGATCTGGCAGCCGCGGCCGCGGTGCTGACCGAGGTCTCCGGAGACGACCTGCGGGCCTGCTCGCAACTGGGGCTGGACTTCGGTGCCGCGGTGGAGGACCCGGCCGAAGCACGGGCGTTCTTCCGCATGGTCGCCGACCGTGGGCACCCGGAACTTGCACCACTGGGCCAGGTGCAGCTCGGTCTGCTGGCCGAGCAGCAGCGCGAGAACGCGATCGCGCTCGCCTGGTACCGCCGTGCCAGCGCCCACCCCGAGCACGGAGCGCAGGCCGGGGTGCTGCTCGCGCAGCTGCTCGCCCGGCTCAACGACGTCGAGGGCGCGAAGTCCGCGTGCCGGAACGCGTTCGCGACGGCGGAGGGGGCTTCCGCGCTGGATGCCGGGGTGCTGCTCGGGCAGCTGCACCACGAGTCCGGCGAGCCCGCTGACGCCCGGCGGGCCTGGGACCAGGCGGAAGCGGTGGCCGAATCGCCCGCGCAGTTCGGCGAGGCGCTGCACCGCCGCATCGCGCAGATCGGCGAAACCGCTGATGAGGCCTGCGCATTACTGCGCCGCGCCGCCCGCTCCGACGATGCGCGCACGGCGATCACCGCGATGCTCTGGCTCGGGGAACGCGCGGTGCAGGCGGAGGACCTGGACACCGCGGTCCGCTGGTTCGGCGAGGCTGCCGAGCTGGGCGTGCCGGAGCAGTCCGAGGCGGCGCGGAGCAGGCTGGCGAACATGCTGCTGGCGCAGGGCGATCGCGACGCCGCCCGGACCGAGTACGAGCGGGTCAGCCGGTCCGCCAACCCCGACATCGCGGCGCGCGGTGAGCTCGGCATCGGCATGATCCGCCACGAGGAGGGCGACCTGCCCGGCGCCGTCGCCGCCTACGTCGGCGCCGCTGCCCGCTCCGTGCACGAAGGTTTGGCCGAGGACGCGATCCACGGCGCCCGGGTGGTCCTGGAGCAGCAGCACTCCGGTGGCGACCACCGCGCCGCGGCGGACACGCTGCGCCGCCTGGCCGAGGTGGTGCCGGAACGCGACGTCGCGGAATGGGCCCACGAGACGGGAACCGAGTTCCTCGACGCCGACGACACCGACTCGGCGCTGGTCTACCTGCGCTGCGCGGTCGAGGTCGGCGCCCCCGAACCCGACCCGGCAGCGGTGCTGGCGCTCGGCGACGTCCTGCAGCGCCGCGACGACCCACCAGGAGCCCGGCAGGCCTACGAGCGGGTGCTGGAGACCGGCGACGAGCGCCTGGCCGCGGTGGCGAAGTATCGGCTGGTGACCCTGCTGGGCGAGGACGACCCGGCGGCGGCCGAAGAACTCATGCTGCGCCAGGACGACGTGCTGGACCCGGCGATGAAGCTGATGCTCAGGATGAAGCGCCACGACGAAGGCGACGCGGCCGGGGCCATCGAGCTGTTCCGCGCCGCCGCCGACCGCGCCGACGAGCAGTTCTCCCCGGTGGCGGTCTACGCGCTGGCGCAGTCGCTGCGCCGGGACGGCGAGGTGGAGCAGGCCCGGCAGACCTACCGGCAGCTGGTCGAAGCCGCCCCGGACGACCCCTACGCGGGCCAGGCCCTGCTGGAGTTGGCCGCCATCGCCTACCAGGCCGAGGACGACGAGGAAGCGCGCGCGTGGAGCCTGCGGGCGTGGGAGTCCGAGGACCAGGAGCTGTCCGCGAAGGGGGCGATGAACCTCGGTGTGATCGCCAAGCGGCAGCGCGACATCGAGGCCGCCGCGCCGTGGTTCCAGGCCCTGATCGACCTCGGGCACCCGTCGGCGGCGTTGGCCGCCGCGCACCTGGCGGAACTGCACTACTGGCGCGAGGAGCTCGCCGAAGCGGCCCGGCACTACGGCTACACCCTGGCCAACACCGAGGACAGCGAGCTCATCGCGGAAGCGGCCTACCGCGTCGGCGAATTCCACTACCAGCGCGGCGAGTTCGACGCGGCGCGCGAGTTCCTCGACCGGGCGGCCCGCACCGAAACCCCCCACTTCGCGGCGCAGGCGAGCACCCTCCTGGCGCGCCTCGGCTGATCAGGCGCGGGCGACGATCAAGCGTTCCGGCAGCGCCAACACCTGGTCCAGGACCTCGCACGCCGCGCCGACCGCGTGCCACTCCGCGATGGTCGGGCTCGTGGACAGGCCCTGCTCCTGCGAGACGCGCGCCGCGCGCACGTCGTCCTCGCCGCGCAGCTCGACGACGTCGACGATGTCGCCGTGCGGGCGGACGTAGACCAGCGCCATGAGCTCGCCGTCGGCGTCGCGGATCGGTGGCATCAGCCGGAACCCGCGGGCCACCAGTTGGCGCAGCCGGATGCTGGACTCGTCCTCAGCTGACGAGGTCATCGAACTCACCGTCCTTGGCGCCGCTCAGGAACGCGGCCAGCTCGGCCCTGGTGCAGATCAGCGCGGTGCCGTTGCGCTCACGCGACTGGCGCAGTGCGATGGTGCCGTCGTCCAGCGCCGCGAGTTCGACGCAGTTGCCCCACTTACCGCTGTGGCGGGACTTTCGCCAGGTCACGCCGGGTAGCGCGGCGACGGGTACTTCGTACCTACCGTTCATCAGGTCTCCCTGGATCGGTAGCACATGCAATTGCATGCGCCATTGCGCGTGACGGTACCACAGCGTTCCGCAACTAGATGATCACCCAGCGTGGTCAAATCTGGGGTGCTTCAGAGCGCCTCGCGGACCTTCCGCAGCATCTGGCGGGTCTGCTCCGGGGGCCGCGCATCCACCATCAGCCGATCGAGGGTGCGGCTGTAACGCTCGACCTCCTCCCGCTTGTCCAGGTACAGCGCACCGCTGAGGTGCTCCAGGTAGACGACGTCCGGCAGCTCGGGCTCGGCGAAGCGCAGCACCGTGAACGACCCCTCCGCCGCGTACCCGCTCAACGCGAAGGGCACCACCTGGAGCGCGATGTTGGGCAGCCTGGTCATCTCCAGTAGGTGGTCGACCTGCGCGCGCATCACCGCGATGCCACCGATCGGCCGGTGCAGCACGGACTCGTCGATGACCGCCCACAGCCGCGGGGCGTTCGGGCGGGCGAGCAGCTTCTGCCGCTTCATCCGCAGCGACACCCGCCGACGGGCGTCGTCGTCGGCCAGCGCCGGGTGCCCCGAGCTGGCCAAAGCCATCGCGTAGTCCTCGATCTGCAGCAGCCCGGGGACGAACTGCAGCTCGTAGGTCTGGATCCGGGCCGCCACGCCCTCCAGGCCGACGTAGTCCTGGAACCACGGGGGCATCGCCTCCGCGTACCGGTTCCACCAGCCTGGCTGCCGGGACTCGGCGACCAGCTGCAGGAAGTGCGCGCGCTCGCCCTCGTGGTGCACGCCGTAGAGCGTGAGCAGGTCGGCGATGTCGCGTTCCTTCAGCGAAACCCGGCCCAGCTCCATCCGGCTGATCTTGGACTCCGAGCCGCGGATCGCCCGGGCCGCCTCCGCGGGCAGGACCTCCGCCTCCTCGCGCAGGCGGCGCAGCTGGGCGCCCAGGATGATGCGACGTGCCGTCGGGCTCCCGTCGCGGGCAGCGCTGTCCCGCGCCATGGCCGCACCTCCTCAACACCTGCTCACCGAAGTGATAGCACATCGGATGTTTACGCAGCGCAGTGAATTACGTACGCTGTGCCACCTTCCGCACCCCGACCACGATGCCCAGCGAGGACACCGATGACTGCCGGTCCCAGCGCCGCCGACGGCGAACTCCCGATCCACATCGACACCAGCAAGGCCAGCATCGCCCGCGTCTATGACGCCTTCCTCGGTGGCAAGGACAACTACGACGTGGACCGCGAGGTCTTCCGCCGCATCCGCGAGGTCACCCCGGAAGCGGCGCAGCTGGCCTGGGACAACCGCCAGTTCCTGATCCGGGCCACCCGGTTCATCGCCGCCGAGACCGGCGTGACCCAGTTCCTGGACTGCGGATCCGGGCTGCCGACCGCGGAGAACACCCACCAGGTCGCGCAGCGGATCGCCCCCGACGCGCGGGTGGTCTACGTCGACAACGACCCGGTGGTGCTCGCGCACGGGCGCGCGCTGCTGGAGGAGAACACCCAGACCCACTTCAGCCCGGCCGACATCTTCGAACCGGCGCAGATCCTGCAGGACGAGGTGGTGCGCAGCCACCTGGACTTCAGCGAACCGATCGCGCTGTTCCAGATGGGCACCCTGCACCACTACGACGGCGAGCGGCCGCCGCAGGACATCATGCGCGAGTACGTCGAGGCGCTGCCGTCCGGTTCCTACGTCGGCATCAGCCACTTCCTGGACCCGGAGACCGAGGAGTACAGCGACCTGGCGCGGCGCATGGAGCGGACGTTCCTGCACAGCCCGATGGGCACCGGGGTGTTCCGCACCCGCGCCGAGGTCGAGGCCATGTTCCGGGGGCTGGAGTTCGTCGAGCCGGGCCTGGTCCGCTGTGCGGACTGGTGGCCGACCGGCCCCCGCCTCAAGCCGCTCTACCCGGTCCAGCACTGCATCGCCGGAGCAGTGGCCCGCAAACCTTGACCTGCCCCTTGGTGCCGCGATTTCCGTTGAATCCGGACGTCTGATTCCAATGGAGATCGCGGCACCGTGCTGTTGTGGGCGCCGCGGACCTCGGGGCGGGCATCTGCGACCTCTACCAAACGCTTGCTTGTTTCGTTAGACTCCGGGGCACTCGTGGATCAGCTTGCGCTCCCGGGGTTCCGGGTGGCGGAGAGGACGGTCATGGCCGAGGCGTACATCATCGATGCCGTGCGGACCCCGGTGGGCAAGCGCGGCGGCGGGCTCAGCGGGATCCACCCGGCGGACCTCTCCGCGCACGTGCTGCGCAGCCTGGTCGCGCGCACCGGGGTCGACCCGGCAGCCGTGGAGGACGTGGTGTGGGGGTGCGTCGACGCGGTCGGCGCGCAGGCAGGCAACATCGGGCGGACCGGGTGGCTGGCGGCCGGGTTCCCCGAGCATGTGCCCGGGGTGACCGTCGACCGGCAGTGCGGGTCCTCCCAGCAGGCGGTGCACTTCGCCGCGCAGGCGGTGCTCAGCGGCACCTCCGACCTGGTGATCGCCGGCGGGGTGCAGAACATGAGCGCGATCCCGATCGGCAGTGCGCTGCGGGGCGGGGCCGAACTCGGGTTCCCGGTGGCCTACGGACCCGGCTGCGGTTCCACCGGGTGGCAGGAGCGCTACGGCGACGAGGAGGTCACGCAGTTCCGCGGCGCGGAGCTGATGGCCGAGAAGTGGCAGATCTCCCGCGACGACATGGAGGAGTACGCGCTGGAGAGCCACCGCCGCGCGGTGGCCGCGATCGACTCCGGCCACTTCACCGACGAGCTGACGCCGATCGCGGGCGTGGAGCACGACGAGGGGCCGCGGCGCGACACCAACAAGGAGAAGCTCGAAGGGCTCAAGCTGCTGCGCGAGGGCGGTCGGCTCACCGCTGGGGTGGCCAGCCAGATCTCCGACGGCGCGGCGGCGTTGCTGATCGCCTCGGAGCAGGCGGTCGCCGAGCACGGACTGCGCCCGCGGGCGCGGGTGCACCACATGAGCGTGCGCGGTGACGACCCGGTCTTCATGCTGTCCGCGCCAATCCCGGCGACCAAGCACGCGCTGGCCAAGACCGGGTTGCGGGCCTCGGACATCGACGTGGTGGAGATCAACGAGGCGTTCGCCAGCGTGGTCCTGGCCTGGCTGCAGGAGGTCGACATCGACCCGGCCCGGGTCAACCCCAACGGCGGGGCGATCGCGCTCGGTCACCCGCTGGGCGCGACCGGGGCGAAGCTGATGACGACGCTGCTGTCCGAACTGGAGCGCACCGGCGGCCGCTACGGCCTGCAGACGATGTGCGAAGGCGGCGGCACGGCCAACGTCACCATCGTGGAACGGCTTTGAGCGCGCCGGTGCGAGGGAGGGGAGCGACGTGCCGATCAACAGGGACTTCGTGGGCCACGAGTTCAGCGCGGGCGAGGCCTACGAGGTGACGCGCGGCAAGATCCGCGAGTTCGCCGAGGCGATCGGGGACCCGAACCCCGCGTACCGCAGCGCCGCGGCGGCGCGGGAGCTGGGCCACCCGGACGTGATCGCCCCGCCCACCTTCGGCATCGTGGCGGCCGGGGCGGCGGCGGAGAGCAACCCGATCCGGCGGCCCGAGTTCGGGTTGGACATGCGGCTGGTGGTGCACGGGGAGCAGAGGTTCCGGTACGAGCGGCCGATCCGCGCCGGTGACGTGCTGACCGCGACCGGGCGGATCGCCGAGATCCGCGACGCCGGGCGCAACGAGCTGGTGCGGGTGGAGACCGAGATCCGCGACGCGGGCGGCGACCTGGTCTGCACGGCGGTCAACGTGATCGTGTCGCGGGGCACCGCGGCCGGGGCGGAGGAGTGAGGATGCGCTACGACGAGGTGTCCGTCGGCACCGAGATCGGCCCGCAGCGCTACCCCATCCAGCGGCTGACGCTGGTGAAGTACTGCGGGGCGTCCGGGGACTTCAACGTGATCCACTGGAACGAGCGGATCGCCCGGCAGGCGGGCCTGCCGGACGTGATCGCGCACGGCATGCTCACCATGGCCGAAGCGGCCCGCCTGGTCACCGACTGGGCAGGTGATCCCGGCGCGGTGGTGGAGTACGGCGTCCGCTTCGCCAAACCCGTGGTGGTGCCCGACGACGACACCGGGGTGGAGGTCCTGGTGACCGGTCGGGTGGTGGAGAAGTTGCCCGACCGGCAGGTCGCGGTGGACCTCACGGCCACCTGCGGCGAGGTCGAGGTGCTGTCCCGAGCCCGAGCCGTCGTCCGCCTCGACTGACCCCCACGCCAGTGCCGACCACCGCTGACACCCACCTCCCACCCCAGCCCGCACGACCTCCGGCACCTCCTTCGTCCACACTGGACATCCAGTTTCAACTGTGCAAACCCCTGCTGGCAGGGTCTACAGTTTCAGTTGAAACTGTGCCCCAGGGTGGAGGCCCGCAGTTTCAACTGAAACTGCGGATTCTCGTGGGTGTGGGTCGCAGTTTCAATTGAAACTGCGACCTGTGGGGTCGGAGTGTCGTTGTGGGGTAGTGGTGATGGGCAGGCTTCGGGGGCCTGCCCATCGTTCGGGTGCGGGTTGATTCGTTGGCAACCCGCCCCCTCGCACAAGTCCTCGCAACCTCCGATGCCGACTGTGTCCACACTGGACGTACAGTTTCAACTGAAACTGTGAATCCCTGTGGCAAGGGTGGGTACGGTTTCAGTTGGAACTGTGGTTCCGGGGTGGAGGTTCGCAGTTTCAACTGAAACTGCGGATTCGTGTGGGTGCGGGTCGCAGTTTCAGTTGAAACTGCGGTGGGGGTTGGGTGTCGTTGTGGGGTGGTGGTGATGGGCAGGCTTCGGGGGCCTGCCCATCGTTCGGGTGGGGTTGGTCCGTGGTGGGGTCAGTAGCTCACTGCTGAGCCGAGTCGATGAAGCCGACGTGCAGCAGGGTGTTCGGGGACCCGGCGCCGGGGTTGTTCACCACGTTCTGGGTTCCGCCGCTCACCAGCGCTTGGGCGACCTGGGCCGGGGTGGCCGACGGGTTCGCCGTCAGGTACAGCGCGGTCGCCCCCGCCACGTGCGGGGTGGCCATCGACGTGCCGCTCATCGCACCCGAGCCACCACCGTTGGTCGTCGAGGTGATGTTGGTACCAGGCGCGAAGATGTCCGTGCAGGTGCCGTAGTTGGAGAACGACGACCTGTTGTCCCGGATGTCCGTGGCGTTCACCGTGATCGCCGACGGCACCCGCGCCGGGGAGGTGCTGCAGGCATTCGCGCTGTCGTTTCCCGAGGCCACCGCGAAGGTGACACCGGACTGGATCGCCCGCTGCACCGCACTGTCGAGCGATCCGTTGGAAGGGCCCCCGAGGCTCATGTTCGCCACCGCGGGCTGGGCCGCGTTGCGGGCCACCCAGTCGACACCGGCGATGATCTGCGAGTACTGGCCGGAGCCCTGGCAGTTGAGCACGCGCACGCTGACCAGCTGCACCTCCTTGGCCACACCCCAGGTCTTGGACCCGATGGTGCCCGCCACGTGGGTGCCGTGCCCCTGGCAGTCGGAGGCGTCGCCGTCGTTGTCGATGAAGTCGAAGCCGTCGCTGACCCGGCCCTCGAACTCCGGGTGGTCCTTGTCCACGCCGGTGTCGAGGACGTAGGCGGTGGCCCCGGAACCGGTGTTCGGGTAGGTGTAGCTGCTGTCCAGCGGCAGGGCCTGCTGGTCGATCCGGTCCAGGCCCCAGGTGGCGTTCTGCTGGGTGCCGCTGATCCGGGCGATGCCGTCCTGCTCCACGTACGCGACCGCGTCGTCGGCGGCCAGGCGCCTCGCGGCGGCCTCGTCGAGCCGCACGGCGAACCCGCGGATCGTCGACGTGTAGGTCGCCGTCACGGTGCCGCCGTAGGTGTCGGCGAGGCGGGCCGCTGCGCTACGGGTCGCGGACGCGCTCGCGACGTCGTCCTCGAGTACCACGATGTAGCTGTCGGCGACGGGGTTGGCGCTGGGGCGGACCTCCCCGGTGGGCTGGGCCGAAGCCGGGGCGGCGATCAACGCCGCGGCCAGCGCACCCGCGCCGAGCGCGGTGGTCAGCCGGATCTTGCGATCGTGTCGCATCTGGTTGCTCCCTTGCAACTCGTGCGGCTGTCAACAGGTGTTGGTGGCGCACAGCCGCGTGCAAACACGATCGGTTGGTGACCGCATGGTGATCAATCCGTGTTTCAGTACGTAGGGATACCAGTCTTTCGGCGAAGGGAGAGTCCGTGGTGCGCACCCCGAGACCCGCCCGGCCGCAGATCCGCACCAGCTCACCGGTGCTGGTGGGCCGCGGTGAGCAACTCGCCTCGTTGCAGGCGCTGGCCGGGTTACACCCGGCGGTGGCGCTGGTCGAGGGCGAGGCCGGGGTGGGCAAGAGCAGGCTGGTCCGGGAAGTCCTCGCCGGTGATCTGGGACCGACGACCCCGCTGGTCGGGTACTGCCGCCAGGTGGGGGAGCCGTTCCCGTACGGCGCGGTGCTGGAGGCGCTGCGCAGCACGCACCCGGCGCTCAGGCACCGGCCCGCGTTGAGCCCGGTGACCGGGGTGCTCGGCCCGCTGCTGCCGGAGATCGCCGAACACCTGCCCACCCCGCCGGAACCGCTCGGTGATCCGCGCGCCGAGCGGCACCGGTTGTTCCGCGCGGTGCGCGAGCTGCTCAGCGCCCTGGGGCCGCTGCTGCTGGTGATCGAGGACCTGCAGTGGGCCGACGACGGAACCCGCCAGCTGCTGCGGTTCCTGATGGGCGACCCGCCCGCGAACCTGACGACCGTGGTGACCTACCGGCGCGAGGACGTGCCCGGCGGCCTGCCGCTGGGGGCGGCGTACCGGCCGCCGAACGGCGTCGTCAGCGTGGTCCTCCCGCTGGACCCGCTGGGCGTGGACGAAGTTCGTGCGCTGACCGCCGCGATCCTCGGCAGCGACCGGGTTTCGCCGCAGTTCGCCGCCCGGTTGCACGAGCGGACCGCGGGAATCCCGTTCGTCGTCGAGGAAACCCTGCGCGCGCTGCGCAACCGCGGCGGTGCGGTGCGCACCGATGGCCCCGCCGCGCGTCGCCTGCTCGACACGGTGGAAGTGCCAGTGCTGCTGCGGGACGCGATGGCGGAACGCCTCGCCGCGCTGCCGACTGCGGCGACCAGCCTGGTCAAAGCCGCTGCGGTGCTGGGCGTGCCCGTCAGCGCTGAACTGCTCGGCGCGGTCGCCGAGGTGCCGGAACCACGGCTGCGCACGGCACTGACGCACGCACTGCGCGGGCACGTGCTGCACGAGCAGGACGGTGGCACCTACGGGTTCCGCCATTCGCTGGCCATGCAGGCGGTCTACGACACCATCGGCGGACCTGACCGCGCCTACCTGCACGCGCGCGCCATCGACGTGCTGGACCAGGTCGAGCCCAAGCCGCTGCACCAGCTCGCTGACCACAGCGAACGCGCCGGGCGGGTGGCGGACTGGTTGGCCTACGGCGAGGCGGCCGCCGACCGGGCCGCGGAGCTCGGTGACGCGGCGACCACCACCGCGCTGCTGCAGCGGTTGTTGAAGGAACCGAGCCTGCCCGCCGAGCACGTGGACCGGTTGGCGATCAAGCTCGGCAAGATCGCGCACACCGGGCTCGACCAGCTCGACCCCAGCGAAACCCTGGAAGGCCTGCTCAACGACCAGCGGCTGTCCACCTCAGCGCGCGGCGAAGTCCGCCTCTACCTGGGCTTGCTGCTGCTGCGGCAGGCCGGTGGGCTGGCCGCGGCGCGCGCGGAGATCGAGCGGGCGCTCAACGACCTCTCGGAACGGCCCGAGCTGGCCGCCCGCGGGGCTTCGGTGCTCGCGCTGGCCTACGTCGGCCAGACCTCGCTGGAGGAGCTGCGCCCCTGGCAGGCGCGGCTCACCGAGTACCGGGAGCGGGCGACGGGTGAGTTGCGGTTGTCGTTGCTGGCCAACGAGTTCTGCTCGCGGATGCACGTTGGTGACCCCACCGTGCTCAGGTCGCTCTACGAGCTGCCGGACGAGGTGACCACGCCCGGCGAGCAGCACCACCTGGCCCGGCTGCGCTCCAACCTCGGCGACGCCTGCACGTGGACCGGGCACCTGCGGTTGGCCGGGGAACTGCTGCGGGAAGGCGTGCGGCTGGCCACCGCCTGCGGCGCGATGTTCGTGGTCAGCACGGCCAGGTCCACGCGCGCCCGGCTGGACTGGTTCACCGGCGAGTGGGACGGCCTGGCCGACCGCGCGCGCCGGATGCTCGACGAGTACCGCGACCTGTTCCCGGTGACCAGCGAGCTGAGCCTGGTGCTGGGCTCGCTCGCGGTCACCCGCGGCGAGTGGGCGGCCGCCACCAGCCACTTCACCGAGACCGGGGCGTTCGCCCCGGAGGAGGCGATCAGCCCGGTCGGCATTGCCGGGTGCGCGGGCCTGGCGTGGAACCTGCTGTCCCAGGACGAACCGGTCCGGGCCTGCGCGGACGTGGACCGCGGCCTGGACTTCCTGCGGCGCAAGGGCGTCTGGGCCTGGATCGGCGAGCTCGGCCCGGTGGCGGTCGCGACCTACCTGGCGGCGGGCCGCGAGGCGGACGCGCAGCAGTTGGTGGCGGAGATGGCCGACGGGATCGCCGGACTGGACGTGCCGATCGCAGTGGCCGCGCTGACCCAGTGCCGTGGACGCTTGGCCGAACACCGCGGTGACCACGCCGAAGCGGTGGCGCACTACCGAGCCGCGGCCGAGCGCTACGAGGAGCTCCCGGCGCCCTACTACGCGGCTGCGGTGTCCGAGCGCGCGGCGTCCTGCCTGCTCGCCACTGATGCGGCTGCGGCGACCAAGCAGCTGTCCGAGCTGGTCGACGTCTTCGACCAGCTGGGCGCCACGCGAGATGCGGCGAGGTGCCGGCACCTGTTGCGCGGCGCGGGCGGCGGCAAGCCGTCGCGCCGTGGTCGCCGCGGTTACGGCGACGAGCTGTCACCGCGGGAGGAGGAGGTGGCCCGGTTGCTGGCCAGCGGGCACACGAACCGGGAGATCGCCGAGATCCTCTTCCTGTCGCCGCGCACCGTCGAGCAGCACGCGGCGAGGGTCCTGCGGAAGCTGGGAGTCCGCTCCCGAACCCAGCTGCGGCTCTAGCCCGCGGCTTGTGGGATCACCCCTTCCCGGTGGTGCTGGGGAGTGCCGAAGAGGTGCTTCGTGGCGTGGGCCCTCTTCAGGTGGAGGTGGGCCTCGTGCTCCCAGGTGATCCCGATGCCGCCGTGGAGCTGGACCCCTTCCGCGGCGATGAGCGAATACGCGTCGCTGCAGGCGGATTTGGCCATCGCCGCGAGCTCGGTGGCGCGCTCGTCGTGGGTGGCGACCGCCCAGCTCGCCGCGTAGGACAGGGACCGGGCCGACTCGATTGCCGTGTAGCAGTCGGCCAAGCGGTGCTTGATGGCTTGGAACGAGCCGATGGGGCGGCCGAACTGCTTGCGCAGCTTGGTGTACTCCACGGTCTCGTGCAGCCAGCGCTGTGCCGCACCGATCTGCTCGGCGGCGACCGCAGCGGCCGCCACGTCCGACATCCGCCGCAACGGCGCCGGGCCGATGAGCGTCGCCGGGGCGTTGGCGAGGTGGACTTCGCCCATGCGCCGAGTGGGGTCCAGGGGCGCCGACGGGGTCACCGCGGCCTCCGGTGATGCTTCGAACAGCGAGGCCGCACCGTCGGCCACCGCCACGACCAGCAGCGTGTCGGCTTCGGCCGCGTCGAGCACCAGCGCCTTGTGCCCGTCGAGGTACCAGTCCTGGTCTACCACCCGCGCTGTTGTCGCGAATTCCGTTGCTGACCACAGGTGATTCGGCTCCGCCCACGCGACGGAGACCACCTGCTCGCCCGATGCGATGCCCGGGAGGAGGCGGTCGCAGGCGTCGCGGTCGCCCGCCGCCAGCAGTGCCTCGGTGCTCAGCACGGTGCTCAGGAACGGGTTGGCCACCAGCCGCCGTCCCAGCTCCTCGACGACGATCAGTGTTTCGAGCAGGGTCGCCCCGACACCACCGTGCTTCTCAGGGACAGCCAGGCCGTGCGCGCCGATCTCCGCGAGCTGATCCCACAGCACCGGGTCGAAGTCGGTGCGTGGCTGCTCGGGGTCGGGGATGGGCGGACCGCCGTGGCGGTCGAGCAGTTTGCGCACGGTGCGGCGCAGCTCCTCCTGCTCCTCGGTGAACGCGAACCGCACGGTTCCTCCCTGCGTGGTCAGGTGCCGATGGGGGTGGCGTCGGTGGCCAGGGCCGTGGCGACGCGGGCGCGGTGCCAGGCCGGGGTGCCCCAGGCCGTGCGCAGGGCGGTGGCCTTGGTGAGCCACAGGTGCAGGTCGTGCTCGGCGGTGTAGCCGATCGCGCCGTGGACCTGGAGCGCCGTGCGCGCGGCGGTGCGGGCCGCCTCACCTGCGGCGATCTTGGCCGCGGAGGCGTCGCGCGAGCCGCGTGGGCCGCCGATCGACAGGCAGGCCCCGCGCACCAGCGGGCGGACGAACTCCAGCTCCAGCAGCACGTTCGCCAGGTGGTGCTTGACGGCCTGGAACTCGCCGACCGGGCGGCCGAACTGGTGGCGCTGCTTGACGTAGTCGGTGGCGGTGTCCAGCAGCCGCCGCCCGAGACCGAGCAGGTAGGCGGCGCAGCCCAGCACGCCGTGGTCGAAGGCGGCACCGGCGTCGGCCGCGGCCACGGGTTCGGCGGTGTCGTGCTCCACGGTGAACAACCGCCGGGCCGGGTCGAAGGACTCGACCCGCTGCAGCCGGATCCCGCCCAGCCTGCGCACGTCGTCGCCGTCGCAGCGGAACACCGCACCGGCCTGGTCGGCGTCCAGCGCGCAGGGCAGGTGACCAGCGACGACCGCTGTGCCGACGGCTCCACCGGCCAGCTCCGCCAACCACGGCGAGTCCGGCAGCAGGCGCGGCAGGAAGGCCAGCGATTCGATGACCGGTCCCGGCAGCGCGGCGTAGCCGAGCTGCTCCAGGCACAGCGCCATCTCGACCGGGCCCAGCTCCAGGCCGCCGCGTGCCTGCGGCACGGTGAGCCCGGTGACGCCGAGTTCGGCGAGCTCCCGCCAGACCTCCCACCACGGCGCCGCCTCGCCGTCCGACCAGGCGCGGGCGATCTTCGCCGTGCCCGCGTCGGCCAGCAGGTCCCGCAGCGTGTCGGCCATGTCCTGCTGCTCGCGGTCGGGTGCGAACTTCATCGTGACCCCCTCGGCAGCCCGAGCAGGCGCTCGGCCGCCACGTTGCGCTGGATCTCGTTGGTCCCCGCGTAGATCGGCCCGGCCAGCGAGAACAGGTAGTCCTCCACCCACGGTGAGGACTCGGCTTCCGGACCCAGCAGGTCCCACGCCGCCTCGTGCATCGCGATGTCCAGTTCGGACCAGAACAGCTTGTTCAGGCTGGCCTCCGCGCCGAGCGAACCGCCACCGGTCACCTTGGTGACGGTCTCGAAGGTGGCCAGCCGGTAGGCCTGCGCCGCGATCCACGCATCCACCACCCGGTCGTCGTCCAGCGCGCCGGGCAGCTCGGTGAGCCGCTGCGCGGTGGCCAGGAACCGGCCGGGGCTGCGCAGCGTCAGCCCGCGCTCGTTGCTCGCGGTGCTCATCGCGACCCGCCAGCCCTCGCCGACCCCGCCGAGCACGTCGCGGTCGGGCACGAACACCTCGTCCAGGAACAGCTCGGCGAACGCGGGTTTGCCGTCGATCCGGCCGATCGGCCGCACGGTGACCCCGTCGGCGTCCAGCGGGAACAGGAAGTAGGTCAGCCCGCGGTGCCGCTGGGCCTCGGGGTCGCTGCGGAACAGCCCGAAGGCGAGGTCCGCGAAAGCCGCGCGGGAGCTCCACGTCTTCTGCCCGGACAGCAACCAGCCGCCGTCCACCCGGCGCGCGGTGGAGCGGATCCCTGCGAGGTCGCTGCCCGCCTCCGGTTCCGACCAGGCCTGCGCCCAGATGTCGGTCCCGGCGGCCATCCGCGGCAGGTAGCGCTGCTTCTGGTCCGGCGTGCCGTGCTCGAAGAGCGTGGGTGCCAGCAGGAAGATGCCGTTCTGGCTGACCCGGCCGGGTGCGCCCGCGGCGTAGTACTCCTCCTCGAACAGGACCCACTGCAGCAGGGAGGCGCCCCGCCCGCCGAACTCCTCCGGCCAGGACACCACCGAAAGCCGTGCCGCGTGCAACTCCTGCTCCCAGCGGCGGTGCGCGGCGAAGCCCTCCTCGGTCTCCAGCGAGGGCAGCGGTTCCCGGGGCACGTGCTCGCGCAACCAGTCCCGCACCTCGTCGCGGAATTGCTGGTCTGCGGCGGAGAGGTCGAGGTCCACGGCGCTCACCCCTGCTCCTGCGCGGCCTGCTTCATGCTGCGCGCGTCCATGCCGCTGAGCGAGTCCTCGCCCACCTCGGCGTTGTGCGCGTGGGCGAAGTGGTGCAGCCCGAAGGCCGAATCCATGCCGCTCTGCAGGCCCATCAGGTCCTCGGCCTGGTTGATGGCCTTCTTGGTCAGCGACAGGCCGAACAGCGGCATCTCGGCGATGGTCCCGGCCAGCTCCAGCGTGCTGCTCGCCAGCTCCTCCCGCGGGACGACCCGGTTGACCATGCCGATCTCGTAGGCCCGCTGCGCGGGCATCCGGCCGCCGGTGAACAGGAACTCCTTGGCGATCCGCGGGCCGAGCACCCACGGGTGCGCGAAGTACTCGACGCCGGGGATCCCCATGCGCACCACCGGATCGGCGAAGAACGCGTCCTCGCTGGCCACGATCAGGTCGCACACCCAGGCCAGCATCAGCCCGCCCGCCACGCACGCGCCCTGCACCGAGGCGATCACCGGCTTGGGCATCTCCCGCCACCGGCGGCACATGCCCAGGTAGACCTCCTGCTCGCGGGCGAAGCGGGACTCGCCGCCGCGGTGCCGGGTGTGGTCCCACCACAGGCCAGCGCGGCGCGGGTAGCTGACGTCGATGTCGCGCTCCGGCGAGCCGATGTCGTGCCCGGCGGAGAAGTGCTTGCCCGCACCGGCCAGCACGACCACCTTGACCTCGTCGTCCTCGCAGGCGCGGTAGAAGGCGTCGTCGAGGGCGTAGGTCATGGCGGAGTTCTGGGCGTTGCGGTACTCGGGCCGGTTCATCGTCACCACGGCCACGCGGTCCCGGCGCTCGTAGGTGACGACCGCTTGCTCTGCTGCCATCGGCGCTCCTCCGTTGCGGTTGCGGCAGCTCGAAGATAGCCGAACAAGCAAGTGCTTGGTAGAGTCCGTTGCACTGGCGCAGCCGCTGGGAGCGAGGAGGGTGCGTGGACCTCACCGACAACGCCGAGGAGGCGGCCTTCCGCCGCGAAGTGCGGGACTGGCTCGGCGACCACCTGACCGGCGAGTTCGCCGCCGCCCGCGGGCTCGGCGGCCCCGGGCGCGAGCACGAGGGCTTCGACGTGCGGCTGGCCTGGGACCGGCTGCTGGCCGAGCACGGCTGGACCTGCCTGGGCTGGCCGCGCGAGTTCGGTGGCCGCGAGGCCACCGTGCAGCAGCAGGTGATCTTCCACGAGGAGTACGCCCGGGCCGGCGCCCCGGTGCGGGTCGGCCACATCGGCGAGGAGCTGCTGGGCCCCACGCTGATCGCCTTCGGCAGCCCGGAGCAGCAGCGCCGGTTCCTGCCCGGGATCGTCGGCGTCCGCGAGCTGTGGTGCCAGGGCTACTCCGAACCCGGCGCGGGCTCGGACCTGGCCAACGTCGCCACCACCGCGCGGCTGGACGGCGACCGGTGGGTGCTCAACGGGCAGAAGGTGTGGACGTCGATGGCGCACGTGGCCGACTGGTGCTTCGTGCTGGCACGCACCGACCCCGAGCAGCAGCGCCACCGCGGCCTGTCCTACCTGCTGGTGCCGATGGACCAGCCGGGCGTGCGGGTGCGGCCGATCGTGCAGCTGACCGGGACCTCGGAGTTCAACGAGGTGTTCTTCGACGACGCCCGCACCGACGCCGACAACGTGGTCGGCGAGGTGGGCGCGGGCTGGCAGGTCGCGATGGGCACCCTCGGGTTCGAGCGCGGCATCGGCACCGTCGACCAGCAGGTCGCCTTCCGCCGGGAACTGACCGGGATCACCGAGCTGGCCCGGGAGAACGGGGCCATCGACGACCCGGTGCTGCGCGACCGCATCGCCCGCGCCTGGGTGGACCTCGAGGCGCTGCGCTGCACCGTGCTGCGGACCCTGGGCGCCGACGGCCCGCCGGGCGCGGAGTCCTCGGTGGTGAAGCTGCTGTGGTCGACCTTCCACCGCGACCTGGGCGAGCTGGCCATGGACGTGGCCGGGGCCGGTGGCCTGCTGGCGCCGGGCGCGCCCTACGACCTCGACGGCTGGCAGCGGCTGTTCCTGTTCACCCGAGCCGACACGATCTACGGCGGCTCCAACGAGATCCAGCGCAACATCATCGCCGAGCGCGTCCTCGGCCTCCCCCGGGAGGGCCGACCATGAGCGCACGAGGAGGACTGGGATGACCGCACCACCCGCGCACGGGCTGCTCACCGGCAAGACCGCCGTGGTCACCGCCGCAGCTGGCACCGGGATCGGCTCCGCCGTGGCCCGCCAGATGCTGGCGGAAGGAGCGCAGGTGCTGATCAGCGACCGGCACGAGCGGCGCCTGGAAGCCACCCGGGCCGAGCTCGCGCGGCTGCCCGGCGCGCAGGTCGAGGCGGTGCCCTGCGACGTCACCGACGAGGCGCAGGTGCAGCGGATGCTCGACGCCGCGACCAGCGCGTTCGGGCAGGTCGACGTGGTGGTGAACAACGCCGGGCTCGGCGGCACCGCGTCGATCCTGGACATGACCGACGAGCAGTGGCACAAGGTCCTGGACGTCACGCTCACCGGGACCTTCCGCTGCACCCGCGCGGCGGTGCGGCTGTTCCGCGAGCAGGGCAACGCCGGGGTGGTGGTCAACAACGCCTCGGTGGTCGGTTGGCGGGCGCAGGCCGGGCAGGCGCACTACGCGGCGGCGAAGGCCGGGGTGATGGCCCTGACCCGCTGTGCGGCGATGGACGCGGCGTCGCTGGGCGTGCGCATCAACGCGGTGGCGCCGAGCCTGGTGATGCACGAGAACCTAGCGAAGGTGACCTCCGAGGACCTGCTGACCGAGCTCACCGGCCGCGAGGCCTTCGGCCGATCCGCCGAACCCTGGGAGGTGGCCAACGCGATCATCTTCCTGGCCAGCGACTACTCGACCTACCTCACCGGCGAGGTCATCTCCGTCAGCAACCAACACCCCTGACGACGCGACCTCGATGGGGAACACCGCCCCAACTCCAACGGAAATCGTGGTCCACGGGCGTGTCGAGGCGACCCGCGGGTTCCACCGGGATCAGGTGCCTGATCCCGGTGGAACCCGCACACCCACCGGAGGCGGCGGTGGGGCGGGCGCCCGCGGCAGGCCTGCGGAGGTGGGGTCCACCGGGCTCTGAGAGGATTGTGCCGTGGTATCGACCAAGCGCTTGTCCAGCCGGAACCGCCCCGCGCGGGAGTCCGGCTCCGAGCGGCGTGCCGAGTTGCTGGCCATCGCCGCCGAGCTGTTCGCCACCCGCGGGTTCCTCGCCACCACGGTGCGCGACATCGCCGACGCCGCGGGCATCCTCTCCGGCAGCCTCTACCACCACTTCGACTCCAAGGAGTCGATGGTCGACGAGATCCTGCGCGCCTTCCTGGACGACCAGCGCCGCACCAACGAGCGGGTGCTGCGCGAGGCCCCGGACCCGCGCACCGCGATCACCGAGCTGGTCCGGCAGTCCTTCGCCGCGATGCAGGAGCACCGGGCGGCCATCGCGATCTTCCAGAACGAGGCGAAGTACCTCGAGCAGCTGGACCGGTTCGACTACCTCGCGCAGGCGGCCACCGACTTCGAGCGCACCTATACCCGCGTGCTGCAGGAAGGCCAGCGCGCCGGGGTCTTCCGCACCGACCTCAACGTCAAGCTGGCCTACCGGTTCATCCGCGACATGGTGTGGACGGCGGTGCACTGGTACAACCCGCGCGGAAAGCTCACCGCCTCGACCATCGCCGACCAGTACGTCACGATCCTCTGCGAGGGGATCGCCCTGCCGGAGTGATCCGCTGGCGGTCGCCACCGAGCTCGGCGAGCCTGCTCGCCGCCTCGGTGACGACGCGGTCGATCAGCTCCTCGCAGCTGGGCAGCTCGTCGATCATCCCGACGACCTGGCCCGCGGGCAGCACCCCGGCGCCGGGGCGGCCGTCCACCAGCGCGGACCTGATCAGCATCGGGGTGTTGGCGGCCAGCAGCACGCGGCTGAGCGGGAGCTGCTGGGCCCGCCGCATGGCCAGCCCGTCGGTGATGAGCTGCCGCCAGCTCATGCCGGTCAGCGCCTTGAACGCCACCGCCTGCCGCAGCGCGTCGGGCAGCCTGCGCAGCAGGCCGCGGGACTCCGCCGCGTCGGTCAGCGCCGTCCGCAGCATCCGGTGCGGCAGCCCGTCGACCTGCGAGGTCACCACCGTGTCGGACACCGAAGCGGCCAAGTAGGACTGCTGGACCTCGCGCGGCACGCGGCTGTCGGAGGTGAGCAGAAACCGGGTGCCCATCGCGATGCCCGCCGCGCCGTAGCACAGGGCGGCGGCCAGGCCGCGCCCGTCGAAGAACCCGCCCGCGGCGACCACCGGGATGTCCACCGCGTCGACCACCTGCGGCAGCAGCAGCGTCGTGGCCACCGACCCGGTGTGCCCGCCGCCCTCACCGCCCTGCACCAGCACCGCGTCGGCACCCCAGGCGGCGACCTTCTCGGCGTGCCGCCGCGCGCCGATCGAGGGGATCACCACGACCCCGGCGTCCTTGAGCTTGCCGATCAACCGCTGGCTCGGCGCCAGCGCGAAGGAGGCCACCCGGACCTGCTCGCGGATGAGCAGGTCCACCCGCTCCTCGGCGTCGGAGGCGTCCGCGCGCAGGTTGACGCCGAACGGGTTGCTGGTGCGCTCCTTGACCTCGCGCACCGCGTCGGCCAGCTGCGGCAGCGTCATCGTGGCGGAGGCCAGGATGCCCAGCCCGCCCGCTCGCGCGGTGGCCGACACCAGGCTGGGCCCGGCGACCCAGCCCATCCCCGTCTGCACCACGGGGTGGCGGACGCCGGTGAGGTCGCACAGCGGGGTGCGCAGTACCTGCTCGATCACGCCGGGACCTCCTGGTCGCGCAGGTTGCGCGGGTCGATCTCCCCGCGGATCAGCGCCAGCTCCTCGTCGGTCGGCAGGCGGGTCTGGGCCACCTCGTCCACCGCGAGCTCGAACCCGGTCCGCTCCTGCACGTCGGACACCGCGACGCCGGGGTGCACCGACCGCAGCCGCATGCTGCCGCCCGGGCCGGTGAAGTCCAGCACCGCCAAGTCGGTCACCACCACCCGCACGTCGTGGAACCGCGCGCCGACCTGCCGCGCCCGGTCGTGGCCGATGCCGGACACCAGGTCGACCGACTCCACGAACACCCGGTCGCTGTGCTTGGCGACCCAGTAGTTCGTGGTGTGGTTGACCGAGTTCCCCGGGGCGCCGCGCACCCCGATCAACTGCACCTTCGGCCGGTCCCACGGGCCGATGCGGGAGATGTTCTGGTTGCCGTAGCGGTCCACCTGGGAGGCGCCCATCATGACCCGCCGCCGCCCGCCGGCGAGCATGTCCAGGACCCGGCCGTAGGGCATCCAGCCCTCCACCGGGCTGCTGGACTCCTCGCCCAGCGGGGTCGTCGCGGCCAGCAGCATCGCCTCGCCGTCGGTGAGCAGCAGGTCCGGCGCGGTGGTCAGCCGTGCCAGCCGCGCGCCGATCGACGGGATGGTCCCGAACGGCGAGGCCAGCACCGCCCCGGCGTCCCGCCAGGTGTCGGCGCAGGCAGTGGCGCACACTTCAGCTCTGGTGATCACTTGGGGTCCCTCCTCGGGCCGAGCGGTTTCGTCAGGTGGTGCGGGCACCGTCGTGGAAGGCGGCCACGGCCTCCTGGTAGCTCTGCTCGTCGCCGTCGAGGAACTGGGCGCGGAACGCCTCCCACGCCTCCGGCTTCGCGCTGGCCGCGTAGTGCCGCTGGAACGCCTCGTCGCGGCCGTAGTCGGGCACGCAGCTGGTGAAGTGCGCGCCGTTGGGGGCTTCCACCACGCCGTCGGTGTGGGTTCGGTTGAGCAGCAGGGACTGCGGTGGCCCGGATTCCAGCAGCTGCTCGGTCGGCACGACCTCCTCGCAGCTCACGTAGCTGCGCTGCGCCGCCGCGCAGAACAGGTCGTCGAAGTACGGGTCCGGGCCGAGGTACTGGGCGTTGCCGTGGCGGTCCGCGCGGTTGAGGTGCACCAGCGCGACGTCGAGCTGCAGCGCGGGCATCGCCACCAGCTCCTCGCCGTCGGCGTACGGCGAGGTCACCGTGCGCAGCTCGGGGTTGAGCGCCATCACGTCCGAGCCCAGCCCGGCGCGGGTCGGCAGGAACGGCAGACGCGCTGCGGCGGCGCGCAGCCCGGCCAGCACCATGCCCTCGTCGTACTCGGCGACCTCCAGCTCGCCGCGCTGCCGGGCGGCCCGGAAGTGCGGGTCGAGCGGGATGGAGTCCAGCGAGACGAAGCCGTGCACGAGCTTGCGGAGCTTGCCCGCGGCGCAGAGCAGCCCGACGTCCGGGCCGCCGTAGGAGACCAGCGTCAGGTCCCGCAGCGGGGACCGCAGGATCGCGCGGACCAGCGCCATTGGCTTGCGGCGCGAGCCCCAGCCACCGATGCCGATGGTCATGCCATCGGCCAGCCCAGCGACCACCTCGTCGGCGGTGAGCACCCTGTCCTGCACTACGACTCCTTCGGTCCGTTGTGGACGAACTCGGCGCGGGCCCGGTCGCTGACCCCGGTGAGGTTGAGCTCGAAGGTGAAACCCTGCTCGAACCGGTAGCTGCGGTTGACGTCGACCGGGTCGATGCCGTTGAGCGATTCCTTGGCCTTGCGGACCACCAGCGGGTCCTTGTCGGCGATCTCCTCGGCCAGCGCGACCGCCGCCGCGGTCAGCTCGTCGCGCGGCACCACCTGCCACACCGAGCCGAAGTGCAGCAGCTGCTGCGCGGTCACCGGGCGGCCGGTGTAGAACATGGCCCGCATGGTGTGCTGCGGCACCAGCCGGGACAGGTGGGTGGCGGCCCCGAGCGCGCCCCGGTCCACCTCGGGCAGGCCGAAGGTGGCGTCCTCGGAGGCGATGATGATGTCGGAGTTGCCCACCAGGCCGATCCCGCCGCCCAGGCAGAACCCGTGCACCGCGCTGATCACCGGGACCGGGCACTCGTAGACGGCCTTGAAGGCCGCGTAGCAGCCGTGGTTGACCTCGACGAGCTTGGTGTGCCCGGGATCTGCGGCGATCTCCTTGATGTCCACGCCCGCGTTGAAGCCGCGCCCGGCGGCCCGCAGCACCACGGCGCGGGTCTCGGGGTCTGCGCCGGCGCTGTCCAGCGCCTCGGCGAGTTCGTGCCAGCCCTGCACCGGCAGTGCGTTCACCGGGGGGTGGTCGACGGTCAGGACCACGACCCCGCGGGGTCGCCGTTCGATGTGCGTGCCCATGACACCTGCCAAACCTAGCACTTGTTTGGTTGAGTTGTTACCGTAGCAACATCCGAGGACAGCACGCCAGCACCGCCGACGGCGCCGGTGCCCGGGAGTGTCCGGTGTGGACAGGAGGCAGCGAGTGATCTGCGCAGGCAGGGTCGTCATCATCACCGGCGCGGGACGTGGCCTGGGGCGGGCGCACGCGCTGGAGTTCGCCCGGCAGGGCGCGCACGTCGTGGTCAACGACCTCGGGGTGCAGCTCGACGGCAGCGGCGGCGGTGGCCAGCCGGCCCAGCAGGTCGCGGCCGAGGTCCGCGCGCTGGGCGGGCAGGCCGAGGTGCACGGCGCCGACGTGTCCGACTGGGAGCAGGCGCGCGAGCTGGTGGACTTCGCGGTGGCGCGCTTCGGCCAGTTGGACGTGCTGGTGAACAACGCCGGTGTGGTCCGGGACCGGATGTTCGTCAACCTCTCGGAAGCCGAGTGGGACCAGGTGATCCGCGTCCACCTCAAGGGCCACGCCGCGACGCTGCGGCACGCCGCCCAGCACTGGCGCGACCGGTCCAAGGCGGGGGAGCAGGTGCAGGCCCGGGTCATCAACACGACCTCCGGGGCCGGGTTGCTCGGCAGCATCGGGCAGACCAACTACGCCGCGGCCAAGGCGGGCATCGCCGCGCTGACCATCAACACCGCGGCCGAGCTCGCCCGCTACGGGGTCACGGTGAACGCCATCGCCCCGTCGGCGCGCACCCGGATGACCGAGGACGTCTTCGCCGACATGATGGCCCGGCCGTCGGACGGGTTCGACGGCATGGCGCCGGAGAACGTCTCCCCGCTGGTGACCTGGTTGGGCAGCGCGGAATCCGCCGACGTGACGGGCCGGGTGTTCGAGGTCCAGGGCGGGCAGTTGACCGTGGCGACCGGCTGGGGGCGCGGACCGTCCCGCGATGCGGGACGTCGCTGGCGCCCGGAGGAACTCGGCCCGGCCGTCCGCGAACTCCTCGCCGAGGCCCCGACCCCGGAACCGGTCTACGGCACCTGACCTCGGTCGACGGCACACCGCCGGGGTCGGGGTGCGAGTTCCGCGGACATCTCATGTGCGACTCCCGTGGAACTCGTGTCCGCGGAGCTCCGTCAGGTGGAGGGGTGCGCGAATCCCATCTCGGTTCCCATTGGAATTGCGGTGGACTCGCGCTGGGACGGGGCGCCGGGGCGCGGATTGCACGTGGTGGGGCGGGAAGCGGCGTGGGCGCGGGTTACCCTCGCGGGGGAGCACGGCGAGGAGCTGGAGGTCTGCGGTGAGCGGTGGTGCGGTGGAGGCCAGGCACGCCTGGATCGAACCCGGGGTGTTCGAGGTGGCACCGGGAGTGCACCGAATCCCGCTGCCCCTGCCCAACGACGGCCTGCGCGCGGTCAACGCCTACGCCATCGAGGACGACGGCGGGCTGGTGCTCATCGACTCCGGCTGGGCGCTCGACGAAGCGCGCGACCAGCTCGAATCGGCGCTGGGCGAGATCGGGTACGGCTTCGAGGACATCCGCCGGTTCCTGGTCACCCACGTGCACCGCGACCACTACACCCTCGCGGTGGCGCTGCGCCGCACCTTCGGCTCCCGGATCAGCCTCGGCGCGGGCGAGCAGCCCTCCCTGGAGGCGATCCTGGAGGGCAACCAGGAGGTCGAGGCCGAGCGGCTGCGGCGGTGGGGCGCCGCCGACCTGCTGGCCAAGCTCGCCGAGGCCTACGGCGGGAAGGCGCCGAAGACCCGCAGCCCCTACGAACTCCCCGACGAGTGGCTGGACGGCAAGGTCGAGGTGCCGCTGGCCTCCCGCACGCTGCTGGCGGTGCCGACGCCCGGGCACACCGCCGGGCACGTGGTGTTCCTGGACTCCGCCTCGTCGCTGATGTTTTCCGGCGACCACGTCCTGCCGCACATCACGCCGTCCATCGGCGTCGAACCGGCGCGGCCCGAACTCCCGCTGCGCGACTACCTGGACTCCCTGCGCCTGGTGCAGTCCTACCCGGACATGCGGCTGCTGCCCGCGCACGGCCCGGTCGGCGGCAGCTCGCACGGCAGGGTCGCCGAACTCCTGCAGCACCACGAGGAACGCTTGGAGCAGACCGCGGGCGCGGTCCGCGACGGCGCGGGCACGGCCTACGAAGCGGCCCTGGCGCTGGGCTGGACCCGCCGCAACCGGAAGTTCCTGGACATGGACCTGTTCAACCAGGTCCTCGCGGTCGGCGAGACCGACGCCCACCTGGAAGTCCTGGTCACCCGCGGTGTCCTCACCGCCACCACCGACGACAGCGGCATCCGCGAGTACGCGCTGGCCTGACCCGGCTCAGGCCAGCAGCAGGCGGACGGTGAGCTCGAGGCGGTTGGAGACGTCGGAGGCCGAGGCGCGGCGGGTCACCCAGGCGACCAGGTTGGACAGCCACACGTCGCCGATCACCCGAGCGATCGCCTTCTCCTCGTCGGTCGGGTCGCCGTCGGTCATGGCGTTGGTGAAGAACCGCTCGACCAGCGCCGCCACCGCGTCCACCTCCGCCGCCGCCGAGGTGTCGGCGAACATGAACGCCCGCGTCATCGCCTCGGTCAGCTGCGGGTTGCGCTGCAGCGAGCGGGTGGTGCGGTTGAGCACGAACATGACCCGCTCGTACGGCGTGCTGCCCGGGATCTTCGTCCGGTCCAACTTGTCCTGGGCCCGTTCGAACTCCCTGGCCAGGCCGGTGACCAGCAGGTGCACCTTGGACGGGAAGTAGCGGTAGAGCGTGCCCAGCGCGACGTCGGCCCGCTCCGCCACCGTCCGCATCTGCACCGCGTCGTAGCCACCCTTGGTGGCCAGCGCGATGGTGGCGTCGATGATCCGCTTGCGGCGCTCGTGCTGGGCGGAGGAACCGGACTCGTCGTCGCGCAGTGCCTGCAGGACGTTCCTCGAGGTGCTTTCCATGCGGCGCGGGCCCCCTAGACGACTGGTTGTCGAAAACCGCGTGTTCGTCGCCACGCGGCTCGTCGCCCCACCACCCTGACGGGTTAAGGTGATCGACGTGGTTCGATCAGAACATGTTCCAGTCTACCCAGTCCGCCCGGCGCGGGCTGTGTGAGGTGAGCCGTGCGGATCGCGTTGCTGTCCTACCGGAGCAAGCCGCACTGCGGCGGGCAGGGCGTCTACGTCCGGCACCTCAGCCGGGGGCTGGCCGAGCTCGGCCACCACGTCGAGGTGTTCTCCGGGCAGCCGTACCCCGAGCTGGATGCCGGGGTGGACCTGACCGCGGTGGACAGCCTCGACCTCTACAACGACGCTGATCCCTTCCGCACCCCGAGCTGGCGGGAGCTGCGGGACGCCGTCGACCTGCTGGAGGTCGGCACCATGTGGACCGCGGGCTTCCCCGAACCGATGACCTTCAGCCTGCGCGCGGCCAAGCTGCTGCGCGCCCGCTCCCACGAGTTCGACGTGGTGCACGACAACCAGTGCCTCGGCTACGGCTTACTGGCCCTGCAACGCGCCGGGATCCCGCTGGTCGCGACGGTGCACCACCCGATCACCCACGACCGCCGGGTGGACCTGGCCGGGGCCATCGGCTGGCGCCGCGTCGGGCTGCGCCGCTGGTACGGCTTCACCCGCATGCAGGCCCGGGTGGCGCGCCGGATCCCGCACCTGCTGACCGTCTCGGAGTCCTCGGCCACCGACATCCGCCGCGACTTCGGCGTCGCCCCGCACCAGCTGCGGGTGGTGCCGCTGGGGGTGGACGCGGAGGTCTTCCAGCCGCCGACCGCCCCGCGCGTCCCGGGCCGCATCGTGGCGATGGCCAGCGCGGACACCCCGATGAAGGGCATCGGCACGCTGCTGGAGGCGGTCGCCAAGCTGCGCACCGAGCGCTCGGTGGAACTGGTTCTGGTCGCCAAGCCCATCCCCGGCGGACCCACCGAGCAGCTCATCGACGAGCTGGCCATCGGCGACGTGGTGCGCACCGTGAGCGGGCTCAGCGACGCCGAGCTCGCCGCGCTGCTGGGCTCGGCCGAGGTCGCCAGCGTCCCGTCGCTGTACGAGGGGTTCTCGCTGCCCACCGTGGAGGCGATGGCCTGCGCGACGCCGCTGGTGGCCAGCCGCGCCGGGGCCATCCCGGAGGTCGCCGGTGCTGACGGGGAGACCGCCGACCTGGTGCCGCCGGGCGACGCGGAAGCGCTGGCCACCGCGCTGGCGCGGCTGCTCGACTCGCCGGAGCGGCGGCAGCGGCTCGGCGCGGCCGGTCGGGCGCGGGTGCTGGCGAAGTACGACTGGAAGTCGGTGGCAGCGGCGACGGTCGACTGCTACGCGGAAGCGATCGCGCGCACGCCGCGCGCACGGAAGGGAGCAACGCTTTGCTGACGGTGGACTTCGACAGGCTCGGCGTGCAGGCCGGCCAGCGGGTGCTGGACCTGGGTTGCGGCGCGGGGCGGCACGCCTTCGAGCTCTACCGCCGCGGCGCGGACGTGATCGCCTTCGACCAGGACGTGGCCGAGCTGGAGAACGTGGCGGCGATGTTCGGCGCCATGAAGGCCGAGGACCAGGTCCCCGACGGTGCCAACGCCCAGACCGTCTCCGGGGACGCGCTGGCCCTGCCCTTCCCGGACGGGCACTTCGACGTGGTGATCGCCTCGGAGATCATGGAGCACATCCCCGAGGACGAGAAGGCCATGCGCGAGGTGGTGCGCGTGGTCAAGCCCGGCGGCCGGGTCGTGGTCACCGTGCCGCGCGCCTGGCCGGAGAAGATCTGCTGGGCGCTGTCCGACGAGTACCACCAGGTCGAGGGCGGGCACGTGCGCATCTACAGCGCAGACGAGCTCATCGGTAAGCTCCGCGACGCGGGCCTGCGCCCGGTGTTCCACCACTACGCGCACGCGCTGCACTCGCCGTACTGGTGGCTCAAGTGCGCGGTGGGCACCGACAACGACGACCACCCGCTGCCCAAGCTCTACCACAAGATGCTGGTGTGGGACCTGATGAAGGGCCCGTGGCTGACCCGCACCGCGGAGCGGCTGCTGAACCCGGTGATGGGCAAGAGCATCGCCGTCTACCTGGGCAAGCCGGGGGCAGCCCGTGCTGGGGCCTGAGGTCCCCGGCGCGCTGTCCGCGGAGCAGGCCGTCCAGACCGGGCGGGCGATCGCGGCGACGCAGCTGGCCTCGGGCGCGATCCCGTGGTTCACCGGCGGGCACGTGGACCCGTGGGACCACGTCGAGTCCGCGATGGCGCTGTCCGCGACCGGGCTGGTCGCCGAGGCCGAGCGCGCCTACGAGTGGTTGCGCGCCACGCAGCGCGCGGACGGGTCGTGGCCGCTGAAGGTGCACGACGGCCGCGTCGAGGACGCCGGGGCGGACACCAACTTCTGCGCCTACCCGGCCGTCGGCGTCTGGCACCACCTGCTGATCAGCGGGGATGACGGGTTCGCCGAGCGGATGTGGCCCGTGGTGCGCGCCGCGATCGACTTCGTGCTGACCGCGCAGCGCGAGCGCGGCGAGGTGGACTGGGCGATCGGCGCGTCCGGGGTGCCGACCGGGGAGGCGCTGCTGTCCGGCTGCTCCAGCATCCACCACAGCCTGCGGTGCGCGCTGGCGCTGGCCGAGCACCTGGACCAGCCGCAACCGAGCTGGGAAGTGGCGTTGGGGCGGCTGGGCCACGTCATCCGGCACCACCCGGAGGCGTTCACGCCCAAGACCCGGTACTCGATGGACTGGTACTACCCGGTGCTCGGTGGGGCGCTGCGCGGTGCGGCCGGGCGCGATCGGTTGTTCGCGCGCTGGTCGGACTTCGTGGTCGACGGCCTCGGGGTGCGCTGCGTGGACGACCACCCGTGGGTCACCGGCGCGGAGACCTGCGAGCTGGTGCTGAGCCTGGAGGCGGTCGACGAGTACGACCGGGCGCGCGAGCTGCTGGCGGCCATGCAGCACCTGCGCGACCCGGACGGCTCGTACTGGACGGGCCTGGTCTACGCCGACAACAAGCGCTGGCCGGTCGAGCTCTCGACCTGGACGGCCGGTGCGGTGGTGCTGGCGGCTGACGCCCTGTCGCGCACCACCCCGGGCAACGGCATCTTCCGCGGCGAGAAGCTGCCCACCGGTCTTGCGCTGGAGAACCCCTCCTGCTGCGAGCTGGAGCACGTCCCCGGATCCTGACCTGCGGCGATGCCACGGGTTCCGGGGCTCCGCCGCGCGCTGTCCCGCGATTCCAATGGGAATCGGACGTCTGGGCCCCATTGGATTCGCGGGGAGTTGGTCTCCTGCGCCGTGTCCTGACGTGCCGGGTTCCTCGGTGGGAACCGCGGAGGTCAGGGGAGGGTGCCGGGCTCCCCTGAGGTGCGCTGGAGGACGCGGAGGGAGCCGACGACGCGGATCTCCTCGAAGGAGCCGGTCTCCAGAGCTCGGCAGTAGATGCGGTAGGGGGCCTGGCCGCCGTCCTCGGGGTTCGGGAAGACGTCGTGGATCACCAGGACCCCGCCTGGGGAGACCCAGGGGGCCCAGCCCTCGTAGTCGGTGGTGGCCGCCGCGTCGGTGTGCCCACCGTCGATGAACAGCATGGACAGCGGGGTGCGCCAGAACGCGGCGACGTCGCCGGAGCGGCCGACGATCGCGGTGACCTCGTCCTCCAGCCCGGCGCGGGCGATGGTGCGCCGGAACTCGCCCAGCGTGTCCAGCCTGCCGACCAGCGGGTCGACCAGGTCCGGGTCGTGGTACTCCCAGCCGGGCTGGTGCTCCTCGGACCCGCGGTGGTGGTCGACGGTGACGATCCGGCCGCCGGTGCGGCGCGCCGCCGCGCCCAGGTAGACAGCCGACTTGCCGCAGTAGGTGCCGATCTCCACCGCCAGGCCGGTGCCCAGGTGCTCCAGCGCCGTCTCGTGCAGCGCCTGGCCCTCGTCGGCGGGCATGAACCCGGTGGTCTGCTCGGCGAGCTCGCCCAACTCGGCCGGGATCGGTGGGTGGTGCGGGCGTTCGGTGGCCGATCCCTGCGTCACTGGTGCTCCTTCGCGATGGCTTCTGGCGTGCGCACCGAGACTACCTCCTGAACTCCTGAGTTCTGGTAGAAGCTGTTCTACTCAACGCCCGCTGGGTCTTGCGTCCGGGGGTCGCGGGAGGTATCACTAGAACAAGTTTCACTTGACGGCGCTCGGTGAGGCGGGGAGATGGAGTTCGCGCTCGAGGAAACGCAGCAGGAGGTCCAGGATCTGGCTGCCGCGGTGCTGCGCCGCGAGTCCGGCCGTGCTGGTGGAACTGGTTTCGACGAAGGTGCGTGGAAGGCGCTGGACGACGCGGGCTTGCTGTCCCTGGCGGTCCCGGAGCGGCTCGGCGGCGCCGGGCTCGGCATGCTGGAGACCGCGATCGTGCTCACCGAGGTCGGTCGCGCCGCTGCCGATGTCCCGGCCCTGAGCGCGCTCGCCTTCGGCGTCCTGCCGATCGCCAGGCACGGTTCCCCGTCGCAGCAGCAGGAGCTGCTCGCCGGGAAGCCGCTGACCGCGGCCCTCAACGAGCCCTCGTCGCCCCTGCCCGGCGAACCCCGGACCGCGGTGGCAGCCGGGAAGGTGTCCGGGACGAAGACCGGTGTCCTGGACGCCGACCGGGCCCAGCGGCTGCTGGTCTCGGCCACCACCCCGGACGGGCCGGCGGTCGTGCTGGTCGACCCGGCGGCACCGGGCGTCGCGCTGCACCGGACCCGGAGCTCGTCGGGTGCCGAGTGGGTGGTCCGGTTCGACGAAGCGCCAGCCGAACCCCTCGGCGACGCCGCAGCGCTGGCCGACGTGCACGCCTGCGCGCTCGCCGGTATCTGCGCGATCGGTGACGGCGCGGTCGCCGGGGCCCTGGCGCTCACCGCTGAGCACCTGCGGACCCGGCACCAGTTCGGCAAGCCGCTCGCCGCCTTCCAAGCCGTGGCCCAGCAGGTCGCCGACGCCTACGTCGCCGCGCGCACCCTCCACCTGGCCACGCTCTCCGCGTGCTGGCGGCTGGGTTCCGGGCTCGATGCCACCGAAGACCTCGACGTTGCCGCCTGGTGGCTGGCCGAGGAGGCTCCGGCGCTGCTGCGCACCTGCCACCACCTGCACGGCGGGCTCGGGCTGGACATCACCTACCCGCTGCACCGCTACTCGTCGCTGATCGCGGACCTGGCCCGGCTCGTCGGCGGTGCGGACCACCGCTTGGACGCGCTCGCGGCGCGAGCCTGACGCCCACCGAGAGGAGGTGCTGATGTTCATCGACCTCACCGCCGAGCAACGCGCACTCCAAGCAGAGCTGCGCGACTACTTCAGCGGACTCGTCACACCGGAGGAACGCGAGCAGCTCGCCGTGGACCGGCACTGCCAGGCGCACCGCGACGTGGTGCGCCGGATGGGTCGGGACGGCTGGCTCGGCGTGGGCTGGCCGGTCGAGCACGGCGGGCGGGGGTTCGGCGACGTCGAGCAGCTGATCTTCGCCAACGAGGCCGCCCGCGCCGACGTGCAGCTGCCCGCGGTGACGCTGCAGACGGTGGGGCCGACGCTGCAGGCCTACGGCACACCGGAGCAGAAGGCCTTCTTCCTGCCGAAGATCCTCGCCGGTGAGGTCCACTTCGCGATCGGCTACACCGAACCGGACGCGGGCACCGACCTCGCCTCGCTGCGCACCACCGCCGTGCGGGACGGGGACAGCTTCCTGGTCAACGGCCAGAAGACCTTCACCACCGGCGCGCACGACGCGGACTACATCTGGCTGGCCTGCCGGACGAACCCGGACGCGCCCAAGCACAAGGGCATCTCCATCCTCATCGTCGACACCACCGACCCCGGCTACTCGTGGACGCCGATCATCACCTGCGACGGGGCGCACCACGTCAACGCCAGCTACTACCAGGACGTGCGGGTGCCCGCGTCGATGCTGGTCGGTGAGCTGGACCGGGGCTGGCGGCTGATCACCACGCAGCTCAATCACGAGCGCGTCATGCTCGGACCGGCCGGGCGCATCGCGGGCCTGCGCGAGCGGGTGCGCGCGTGGGCCGCCGCGCGGACCGCCCTGGACGGCACCCCGCTGCTCGACCTGCCGGACGTGCGCCGGGCGCTGGCGCGGGCGCGGGCCGACGAGCGGGTCAACGAGCTGCTGAACTGGCAGGTCGCCGCGGCCGCCGCGCGCGGTCCGGTCGCCGTCGCCGACGCCTCGGCGACCAAGGTGTTCTCGTCCGAGCGGATCCAGGACCTGGGGCGCCAACTGGCCGAGGTGGTCGGGCGGCACGGTGACCCGTCCGATGCGGACACCGCGGACCTGTTGTCCTGGTTGGACGTCCACAACAAGCGGAACCTGGTGCTGACCTTCGGTGGCGGGGTCAACGAGGTGCAGCGCGAACTGATCGCCACCGCCGGGCTCGACCTGCCCCGAGTGCCCCGCTGAGCCGGAGGGAACATGACCAGCTCGATCAGCGACGCCGCCCACCGCATCCAGGAGCGCGGACCCAGCGCGCCGCGCGCGGCCCGCGACCCGGTGAACCTGCCGATGGTCAACAACTGGGTGGAGGCCATCGGCGACCAGAACCCGGTCTACACCAGCGAGACCGCCGCCGCCGGGTCCGTCCATGGTGGACTGGTCGCGCCACCCGCCATGGTGCAGGTGTGGACGATGGGCGGCCTGGATCCGCAGCGCGACCCGGACGACCCGCTGCACGCCATGATGGTCGAGCTCGACGAGGCCGGGTTCACCTCGGTGGTGGCGACCAACTGCGAGCAGACCTACCACCGGTACCTGCGGCACGGCGAGCAGCTCACCGTGACGACCCGGCTGGACAGCGTGGTTGGGCCGAAGACCACGGCGCTCGGCGAGGGCTGGTTCGTCACCACCCGCAACACCTGGTTCGTCGGCGACGAGCCGGTGGCCGAGATGCTGTTCCGGGTGCTGAAGTTCCGCCCGCCGGAGCGCGCGGCGCAGCGGCCGGAGCAGGAACCGGGGACCGCGGTGATCCGCCCGGCGATCGGCCCCGACACCGCCTACTTCTGGGCGGGTGCCGCGGCCGGGGAACTGCGCATCCAGCGCTGCGGCCAGTGCGGGTTGCTGCGCCACCCGCCCGGCCCGATGTGCCCGGAGTGCGGCGCCACCAAGCGCACCCACCTCGTCTCCGAAGGCCACGGCGAGGTCCACAGCTACGTCGTGCACCACCACCCACCGGTGCCCGGCAAGGATCTGCCGCTGGTGGTCGCGCTGGTGGAGCTGGACGAAGGGGTCCGGGTGCTCGGCGAGCTCCACGGAGTGGCACCGGACGAGGTGGCGGTCGGCCAGCGGGTCGCGGTCGACTTCCTGCGCGTGGACGACGAACTGGCGCTGCCCATCTGGCGGCCCGAGCCGACGGAGGCCTCATGAGCGGACCGGAACTCCGCGCGACCAGGTCCTCGGCCGGGGTCGCGATCGGTGATGCCCTGCCGGAGGAGCGGATCGAGGTGACGCCGACGTTCGTGGTCAGCACGGCAATCGCCACCCGGGACTTCCAGGACGTCCACCACGACCGCGACCTGGCGGTGGCCAAGGGGTCGAAGGACATCTTCGTCAACATCCTGACCACCACCGGTCTGGTGCAGCGCTACGTGACCGACTGGGCTGGGCCGGAGGCGCTGGTGCGCGGGGTGGCGATCAAGCTCGGGGTGCCCTGCTACGCCCACGAGGTGCTGACCCTGCACGGCCAGGTGCTGGAGCGCGACGGTGCGGTGCTGGTCGTGGAGGTGCTGGGGCGTAACAGCCTGGGCACGCACGTCAGCGGGACGGTCCGGGTCGAACTGCCGGAGGTGGCGGCATGAGCGAATTCTCCGGCAGCGCGGCGGTCGTGGGCATCGGCGCGACCGAGTTCTCCAAGGACTCCGGGCGCAGCGAGCTGCAGCTGGCCGCCGAGTCGGTGCGCGCCGCGCTCGCCGACGCCGCACTGGAGCCGTCCGATGTGGATGGTCTGGTCACCTTCACCATGGACACCAACACCGAGGTCGCGGTGGCGCGCGAGCTGGGCATCCCGGAGCTGAGCTTCTTCAGCCGGATCCACTACGGCGGCGGGGCGGCGTGCGCGACGGTGCAGCAGGCGGCGATGGCGGTCGCCACCGGCATGGCCGAGGTGGTGGTCTGCTACCGGGCGTTCAACGAGCGCTCCGGGAACCGCTTCGGGCAGGTGCAGACCGCGTTGGCGGGCGCGCCGACCTCCACCGGGCTGGACAACAGCTGGTCCTACCCGGTCGGCCTGGCCACGCCCGGCGCCCAGGTCGCGATGTTCGCCCGCCGCTACATGCACGCCTACGGGGCGACCAGCGAGGACTTCGGCCGGGTGGCGGTGGCCGACCGCAGGCACGCGGCGACCAACCCGAACGCCTGGTTCTACCAGCGGCCGATCACCCTGGCCGACCACCAGGCGTCGCGCTGGATCACCGAACCACTCCGGCTGCTGGACTGCTGCCAGGAGAGCGACGGCGGTGTCGCGGTCGTGGTGACCAGCGCGGAACGCGCTCGGGACCTGCCGCACCCGCCCGCGGTGGTGGCCGCGGCGGCGCAGGGCAGCGGTCCGGACCAGTTCACCATGACCAGCTACTACCGCGACGACCTCACCGCGCTGCCGGAGCTCGGCGTGGTCGCCCGGCAGCTGTGGCAGCAGGCCGGGATCGGGCCGCAGGACGTGCAGGTCGGCATCCTCTACGACCACTTCACCCCGTTCGTCCTGGTGCAGCTGGAGGAGCTGGGCTTCTGCGGGCGCGGCGAGGCCAAGGACTTCATCGCCGGCGGTGCGATCGAGCTCGGCGGGCGGCTGCCGCTGAACACCCACGGCGGTCAGCTCGGCGAGGCCTACATCCACGGCATGAACGGCATCGCCGAAGCGGTCCGCCAGCTCCGCGGCACGGCGGTCAACCAGGTCGACGACGTCGACCACGTCCTGGTCACCGCGGGCACCGGGGTCCCCACCAGCGGCCTGGTCCTGTCCACGTCCTGACCGCAGTTTCAATTGAAACTGCGACTCCCCTGCGGCCCAGACCGCAGTTTCAATTGAAACTGCGGGCCCGGCTCCCGGGGCTGCGGTGGCAATGGGACGGCAACCGCTGGTCAGCAGGGGAGGCCGCACTTGATGCAGACCATGCCGCCGCCCTGCTTCGGGATCGGGGCGTGGCCGCCGCCCTGCGGGCATTCGTCCATGCGCAGGATCGTGGTGCTGTTGCGGGGCGGTGCGGTCCAGGTTCGGGATCCTGCGAGGTCGGCCTGGAGTACGCCGCTGGTGCCCATTGTTTCGCTCCTGATCTTCGTGCTCTCAGGACTTCACGTCGGCTGAGAACGCGTCGAGGAAAAGGTGCAAATGGTCGGCCTCTCGGGGGATTTCCGCGTGGTCGGCGGAGCAACTCCAGCGAACGGGTGATGTTGTTCAGCCGAGCGCGTCGAGTCCCCGGCGCAGCTGGGCCCGAAGTTGCGCCCGCAGCTCGTCCGAGGCGTCGACGGTGAACTCCACGTCGAGGGCGGTCAGGGCGGCGATCTGCCGGGTGAGCTGGGGCAGCGAGTCCTCGCCGAGGTCGACGGTGCAGCTGTTCGCGCCGGTGGGGGACACCCGGTTCGGCAGCAGCGGGTGCAGGCGCTCGCGCACCACATCGGCAGGTGCGTGCACCCCGACCCGAGCGGTGTGGCGGTAGGGCGCGTCGGTGATGGAGCGGCGCAGGTGGTCCGCAGGGCTGTCGGCGGGGAGCTCGCGGGGTTCGAAGCGGCGGCCGGTGGCCAGCGGGTCGCGCAGCCGGTCGGCGCGGAACGTGCGCCAGTCGCCGCGCTCCGGGTCGAAGGCGATCAGGTACCACCGGCCGACGACGGCCACCAGACTGTGCGGCTCCACCCGGCGGGGTTGGGTCGCACCGTCGCGCCTGACGTAGTCGAACGACAGGATTTCGTGGTCCCGGCACGCCGCGGCGAGGGTGGCCAGGACCGCCGCGTCGACCTGTGGTCCCTCGCGCACCACCAGCGGCACCGTCGCCCCGGCCACGGCCGCCACCTGGGCGCGCAGCCGGGCGGGCAGCACCTGCTCCAGCTTGGCCAGCGCGCGGACCGAGCTCTCCTCGATGCCGGTGACGCTCCCGCTGGCGGCGGTCAGCAGCCCGGCGGCCACCGCCACGGCCTCGTCGTCGTCGAGCAGCAGCGGCGGCAGGTCCTTGCCGGAGGCCAACCGGTACCCGCCGGCGGTTCCGGTGGTGGAGGACACCGGGTAGCCGAGCGCGCGCAGCCGGTCGATGTCCCGGCGCACGGTGCGCCCGGTGACCTCCAGCCGGTCGGCGAGCTCGGCGCCGGACCACTCGCGCCTGCTCTGCAGCAGCGACAACAACCGGAGCAACCGGGCGGGCAAGGTGGTCATGACACCATTATCCCCTCCTTGAGGACAGGACCTGTCCGCAAGGTGGCGGATTTGGTCCTTCTGCCCACCGACGAGCACCACACCGCCGAAACCGCCGGGTTCCAGACCTCTCGGGGCGCCGAACGGACGTCGTCGCGGCGACCGGCGGCGAGGACGTGCGGGCCGCCGTCCAGATCGCCGCTGGTCGCGGACTCGCCGTCGCGGTGCGGAGCGAGGGCCACCAGCGTTCGGACCGTGACTGGTCGGATCACTCGTAGGCGATGCGGACCTCGTCGGTGATGGGCAGGGACTGGCAGGCGAGGATGATCCCCTCGTCCAGGTCCTCCTGCTCCAGCACCGAGTTCTGCAGCATCTTGACCTCGCCCCGCTCGATCCGGCAGGCGCAGGCGCTGCACGCGCCTTCGCGGCAGGAGAACGGGGCCGCCACGCCGTTCTCCAACAGCAGGTCGAGGAGGCGCTTCTGGCGAGGCCACCGCAGCCGGTGGTGCTCGCCGTCGAGTTCGAGCTCCACCACGGCCTCCGCCGAGCCACTGCCGGACTCGCCGGAGGCGCCCGGCTCGCCTCGCGGGGACGCGCCAGGAGGCTCGGGACGGTCGGGCGTGTCCACCTCAGGGGCGGCCCCCGCGGGCGCGCTGGACGTGCCCGCGGCGGGAGCGGACTCGTTCTCCGGTTCGCTGGCGGACGTGGCGCGCTTCCTGCGCTCGAACGGGTTCCGCTTGAGGGACACGAAGCGCTCGACGTGGGTCCTGGCTCGGGGCACGTCGAGCTCGCGCAACGCCGCTTCGGCGGTGTCCATGAAGCCGCCCGGGCCGCACACGAAGCACTCGCGGTCGGCGAACGGGCGGCTGAGCTCGCGCAGCGCCTCGACGGTCGGCAGTCCCTGGACCGACTCCAGCCAGTGCACCACCACCAGGCGGTCGGGGTGCCGCGCGACCAGGTCCTGGAGCTCGGCGGCGAAGATGACCGCGTCCTGGTGCTGGTTGGCGTAGATCAGCGCGATGCGCCCGGTCCCGGCCGCCAGCACCGACTTCGCGATGGACATCACCGGCGTGATGCCGCTGCCCGCCGCCAGCAGCAGGACGTCGGCGTCCAGCGAGGTCGGCACGAACGCCCCGGACGGCGGGAGCGCGTCCACTTCGGACTCGGCGGTGATGTTGTCGCACAACCAGTTCGACCCGTACCCGGCGCGCTTGATGGTCACCTGGAGCGCGTCGTCCACGTGCGGCGAGCTGGACAGCGAGTAGCTGCGCGCGACGGATCCGGTGCGGTCGCTGGGGATCCGCAGGGTGAGGAACTGGCCGGGGCGGTAGGTCCACCCCGGTGGTGCCTCGAACACCAGCGAACGGCTCTCGCCGGTCTCCTCGACCACCGCGACGACCCGCAACCGGGCAGGCTCAGGCATCACTGGCTCCTCTGGTGAGACGTCCCACGGCGCGAGACGCGACTTCCCTCGGGATCAGGCATCCGATCTCAGTGGAACTCCGACGCCTGATCCCCGTTGGAATCGCCTCCGGTGGTGGGCAGCCGCCCGTCCTGGGCTGCGGCGGCGATGCTGCGCTGCAGGTCAGGGCAAGACTCGGCGACCTCACCCGGTTCCCGGGCGGCGAACTCCGTGCACTGCCGGACGTTTTCAGCGCTCCACTGGACGCTGGTGTGCTGAGGGCTGTTCTTCTTCGCCAGCACGCACGCCGCGCACCGCTCGCACTGGACCGGGCGCAGGCCGTCGCGCAGGTAGGCGTCGCGGTCCGCGGCCGTGCCCACGCGCACCGTGTCGCGCTGCTGCGGCCGGTCGGCGAGGTCCGGCGCCTTGGCCCAGCTGGACATCAGCTCCGCGCCTCCTTGCGCGCCAGGTTCTCCGCGACCTCGCGCTCCCACACCTCGTTGGCCCGGCTGGTGTCCACCTCGAACTCGAAGCGCGCCACCATGTCGTCGGTGACGTCCTCGACGTCCACGTAGAACTGCTCGTACCAGCGGCGCAGCTGGTAGACCGGGCCATCCTCCTCGCACAGCAGCGGGTTGTCGATGCGGGTCTTGTTCCGCCAGATCTCCACGTCCTGCAGGAAGCCGACACCGGTGTTCTTGGCGATCTTGGCGGCCAGCTTGTCGGCGTCGGCGTCGGAGAGCCCGGGCAGCTTCTTGACCAGCACCCCCCACTGCAGCACGAAGGAGTCCGCGGTGACCGGGTAGTGGCAGTTGATCAGGATCGTCTCGATCGCATAGCCCTTGTACTCGTTCTGCAGCCGGTCGATCATGTACGACGGGCCGTAGTAGGAGGCCTCCGAGCGGACCACGTTGTCGTCACCGGAGTAGCTGCCCGCGCCGATGTCCGGTCGGCCCTTGGTGGTCAGGTACTGGCTGGCCACGTGGCCCTCGAAGACGTTCTTGAAGTAGGTCGGGAACGCGAAGTGGATGTAGAAGAAGTGCGCCATGTCCACCACGTTGTCCACGATCTCGCGGCAGTTCGAGCCCTCGATACGCACCGAGTCCCAGGTCCAGTTGCTCCACTCGCCGGAGTGCACCTCGGGCAGCTCCGGGATGGTCACGTGCTCCGGTGGCGGGTTGCCCTGCGGGTCGTTCCAGACGAACAGCTGCTTGTTGCGCTCCATCGCCAGCCACGCGCGGGTGCGGGCCCGTAGCGGGATCCGCTTGGCGTAGGGGATCCCGGCGCAGCGGCCGTTGCCGGACCAGCGCCAGTCGTGGAACGGGCAGGCGATGGCGTTGCCCTTCACGGTGCCTTGGCTGAGGTCGCCGCCCATGTGGCGGCAGAAGGCGTCGAGCACGTTGAGCGCGCCGTCCTCGCCCTGGAACACCACGAGCTTGGTGCCGAACGCCTCCACCGGGTGCGGCTGGCCGTCCTTGAACCGCTCGGCCAGGCCCAGGCAGTGCCAGCCGCGCGCGAACCTGGTCGGTGGTGTGCCGACGTCGATGGTGCGCACTTCGTCGTTGCTTGCCGCGGTCATCTCGTCCCTCCCGCTCGTTCCGCGCCGGTCGCCAGGTGCCGCGCGGCGAGGTATCCGAACGTCATCGCCGGGCCGAGCGTCGCGCCCGGGCCCGCGTAGGTGTGCCCCATCACGGCGGAGCTGGTGTTTCCCGCCGCGTAGAGGCCGTCGATGGGCGTGCCGTCCTCGCGCAGGACGCGAGCGTGCACGTCGGTGACCAAGCCGCCCTTGGTCCCGAGGTCGCCCGGCACGATCTTCACCGCGTAGAACGGTGAGACCTCCAACGCCGCCAGGCTGGGGTTGGGCTTGTTGCGCGGATCGCCGTAGTAGTGGTCGTACCCGCTCGCGCCGCGCTGGAAGTCGGCGTCGACGCCGCTGCGCGCGAACCCGTTGAACCGCTCGACGGTGCTGCGCAGCGCATCGGCCGGGACGTCGATGCGCCCGGCCAGCTCTTCGAGGGTGGCGGCGCGGTGGATGGCGCCGTGCTTGTACCAGCGCCCGGGGAACGGTTGCCGCGGGCCGAGCCCGGCAAACATGTACCGGTTCCGGTAGCGCTGGTCGGCGATCAGCCAGGTCGGGATGTTGCGCACGGGGCCGTCGCCCGGGCCGTACATCGCGTGCACGGCGTCGACGTAGGGTGCCGCCTCGTTGGTGAACCGCTCGCCCGCGCCGTTGACCAGGATGCAGCCCGGCAGGGTGCGCTCGGCCAGGCAGAACCACGGTCCGCCGGGCAGCGGGATCGACGGTCCCCACCAGGCGTCGTCCATCAGCTCCACGGCGGCGCCGAGCTGCTGCGCGGCGAGGATGGCATCACCGGTGTTGGCCTTCGCGCCGACGGTCCACTGGGTGCCGATGGGGTCGCGCTGGTGCTGTTTGCGCATCACCTCGTTGTGTTCGAAACCGCCTGCTGCCAGCACGGTTCCCCACCGCGCGGTCAGCGTCCGGCGCTGCCCGCCGCGTTCCACGACGACGCCGGTCACCCGGCCGCCGTCCTCCTGCAGCTCGACCAGGGGCGTGTTCAGCCACACCGGGACCCCGGCGTCGCGCAACCCGGCCCGCAGGCCCGCGGCCAGCGCCTGGCCCCGCCCGAGCAGGCGTTGGCGGCGGGCGCGGGCGAGCAGCCAGCGCAGTCCGACGCGCACTGCGCGGAGGGGGCCGCGCGGGTGGCGGGCCAACAGGTTCAGCCAGCGGAAGTCGGCCTGGGTGACGACCAGGCCCGCCGGTGCCTTGCCGTAGTCGGGTTCCAGGTCGGCGAGCAGCTCGCCGAGCACCCGGCCGTCCAGCGGGGCCGGTTCGACGGACCGCCCGCCGAGCCGCCCACCGGGGGCTTCCGGGTAGTAGTCGGAGTAGTCGGGCACCCAGCGCATGCGCAGCGGCGTGCGCGGCAGCAGCTCGGCCAGCATCCGCGGCCCGGCGTCCAGGAACGCCTGCTGCCGCTCGACGCTGACCGCGTCGCCGACGATGTGGGCCAGGTAGTCGCGGGCCGACTCGGGGGTGTCGGCGATGCCCGCCCCGGCCAGGACGTGGTTGTTGGGGATCCAGACGCCGCCGCCGGACCGGGCGGTGGAACCGCCGAACTTGGCGGCCTTCTCCACCACGACCGCGTCCAGCCCGTGCAGCGCTGCGGTCAGCGCAGCCGCCATGCCTGCAGCTCCGCTGCCGACCACCACGACGTCGAACCTGTCCGCAGCCATCGCACCTCCTCGCGACCCTTCGCGATCCATACTGAAACATGTTATAGATTTATGCGCCAGTGGCGCTATGGTGTAGCCAGAAATCGAGCGGTTGTTCGTCCGGAGCCGTGAAGAGAACCTGTTTCAAACTGGTGAGGGTGCGATGGTCCAGCGCAGCACGTTGCACGCCGATGTGGTGATCATCGGCTTCGGCGCCGCCGGGGCCTGCGCGGCGCTGGAAGCGGCCCGCGCCGGGGCTCGTGTGGTGGTGCTCGACCGATTCGGTGGCGGTGGCGCGAGTCGGCTGTCCGGCGGTGTCGTCTACGCCGGGGGCGGGACGCGCGAGCAGCACGCCGCCGGGGTGTCCGACTCTCCCGAGGCGATGCTGGCCTACCTGCGGCAGGAGGTCGGCGACGCGGTCTCGGAGCGCACCCTGCGCCGATTCTGCGAGGGCAGCGCCGAGATGATCACCTGGTTGGCGCAGCAGGGCGTGCCGTTCGAGGGCAGCCTGTGCCCCTACAAGACCTCGTACCCGAGCAACCGGCACTACCTGTACTACTCGGGCAGCGAAGCCGCCGGGCGGTTCCGCGACGCCGCGCCCCCGGCCCCGCGCGGCCACCGGGCCAAGGGCCGCGGGACCTCGGGGAAGGTGCTCTTCGCCGCGCTGGCCGCGGCGGTGCGGCGCGCGGGCGTGCAGGTGCTGACCGAGACCCGGGCGCGGGAACTCGTCGTCGACGCCGACGGCCGGGTCCGCGCCGTGGACTGCGAGCGGCTGAGCGGAGCCGCCGCACGCGCGCACCGGGCGGTGAGCCGGGTGGCGGCGAAGCCGGGGCTCTACGTGCCGAAGCTGGCCAGGGCGCTGCACCGGCGCGCCGAACAGCTCGAACGCCGTGCGGAACCAATTCGGGTACACGCCGAGCGGGCGGTGGTCATCGCGGCCGGTGGTTTCGTGTCGAACCGCGAGATGATGCGGCGGCACGCACCGGGCTACCGCGCTGGTCTGCCGCTGGGCACCCAGGGCGACGACGGCAGCGGAATCCGGTTGGGGGAGGGGGTCGGCGGCGCCACGGCGAAGCTGGACCGGGTCTCGGCGTGGCGGTTCATCACCCCGCCGAGCGCGATGCTCGCCGGGCTGCTGGTCAACCGGGATGGTGCGCGCATCGGCGACGAGTCCCGCTACGGCGCGGCGCACGGCCAGGCGATCGTGGACGAGCACGGCGGACGCGGCTGGTTGCTGGTCGACCAGCGGGTGCGCGACGCGGCCAGGCGCCAGGTCCGCACCCAGACCGTGTGGTTCCAGCGGATGCAGGCCGAGTACCTGCTCGCCACCGCGGCCACCGGTGGCACCCTCGAAGCAGCGGCGCGCAAGGCGGGCATCGATCCCAGCGGGCTCAAGGCCACAGTGGACGCGCACAACGCGGCGGCGCGCGCGGGTAGGCCCGACCCGGCCGGGAAACCAGCGGACTTCGTGCGGGTGCTGGACCATCCGCCGTACGCGCTGCTGGACGTCTCGGTGCGGCCCAGCACGGCCTACCCGTGCCCGGTGCTGACCCTCGGCGGCCTGCGCGTGGACGAGGACACCGGGCAGGTGCTCGACGAGCGCGGCAACCCGGTCGCCGGGCTGTACGCGGCCGGGCGGTCGGCGGTCGGGATCTGCTCGAACTCCTACATCAGCGGGCTCTCGCTGGCCGACTGCGTCTTCTCCGGCCGCCGCGCCGGACTCCACTCGGTGAAGGAGCTGACCGATGCTGACCGCTGAAGCGCGCACCGAGATCGCGCAGCGTCTCTGGGCCGCCGAGGTGCACCGCGCCCCCATCCCGCCGCTGGTGGAGACCCACCCGCAGCTCGACCCGGGGGACGCCTACCGGATCCAGCTGCTCAACGTGCAGCGCCGCGACGAACCGGTGGTGGGGCACAAGGTGGGCCTGACCTCGCCGGTCATGCAGCAGATGATGGGCGTCTCCGAGCCCGACTACGGCCACCTGTTGGCGAGCATGCGGCTGGCGGAGTCCGAGCCCGTCCCGGTCTCGCGCTACTGCGTGCCGCGGGTGGAGGTGGAGGTTGGGTTTTTGCTCGGCGCGGACCTGCCCACCGAGTGCACCGAAGCCGACGTGCTGGCGGGCACCGAGGCGCTGGTCCCGGCGATCGAGCTGATCGACAGCCGGATCGCGGACTGGCGGATCAGCCTGGTGGACACCATCGCCGACAACGCCTCTTCGGCGGGTTTCGCCCTCGGTGCCGCGCGCACCGCCCCCGGGGACGTCGACCTCCGGGCGATCGAGGCGACCCTGCTGTGCAACGGCGAACCGGTCGAGCGCGGCCGCTCCGACGCGGTGCTGGGGAACCCGGCGACGGCGGTGGCCTGGCTGGCCCGCACGGTCGCGGTCCACGGCGTCCGCCTCCGCGCGGGCAACGTGGTGCTCCCCGGTTCGTGCACCCGGGCGGTCGACGTGGCACCCGGCGACCACTTCCGCGCCGACTTCCGGTGCGGCGAAGACGAATTCGGCTCCGTGGAGCTGTCGTTCCGGTCGTGAGCGGGGATGGTCGATCTTGCCACCACCCCCACTCACGACGAAGAGAGGAGGCCGCATGGGCAAGGTCCCCGCTGCCATCGTCGGGTCCGGCAACATCGGCACCGACCTGCTGCACAAGCTGACCCGCTCCGCGCACATCGAACCCCGGTGGATGATCGGCGTCGACCCGGCCAGCGAGGGCCTGCGCCGGGCCGCTGACCTGGGAGTCGAGACCAGCGCCGAAGGCGTGGACTGGCTGCTGGACCACCACCGGCCCGGTGTCGTCTTCGAGGCCACCTCGGCGGGCGTGCACCGGGCCAACGCGCCCCGCTACGCCGAGGCCGGGATCCGGGCCGTCGACCTCACCCCGGCCGCGGTCGGGCCGTACGTGGTGCCACCGGTGAACCTCGACCAGCACCTCGACGCGCCGAACCTGAACCTGATCACCTGTGGCGGTCAGGCCACCATCCCGATGGTGCACGCGGTCTCGCGGGTGGTCCCCGTCGAGTACGCCGAGATCGTCGCCTCGGTGGCGTCGGTGTCGGCCGGACCGGGCACCCGCGCCAACATCGACGAGTTCACCCGGACCACCAGTACCGGGATCGAGGTGCTGGGCGGAGCGCGGCGCGGCAAGGCGATCATCGTGCTCAACCCGGCCGACCCGCCGGTGATCATGCGAGACACCATCTTCTGCGCCATCCCCGCCGACGCCGACACCGACGCGGTCGCCGCCTCCATCGGGCGGATGGCGACCGAGATCGCCGAGTACGTGCCCGGCTACCGGCTGCTGGTGGAGCCGCAGTTCGACCCGCCGTCGCCCGCCACCGGCGGGATGGCCCGGGTGGCGATCTTCGTGGAGGTCGAGGGCGCGGGCGACTTCCTGCCGCCCTACTCCGGCAACCTCGACATCATGACCGCCGCCGCGGTGCGGGTCGGCGAGCAGCTCGTGCGGAAGGAGGCAGTGCGATGACCGGTCTGCCCAGCACCTACTCGGACGCGCTCGACGTGCGCATCACCGACACCTCGTTGCGGGACGGTTCGCACCACAAGCGCCACCAGTTCACCGCGACCGAGGTGCGCGACATCGTCGCGGCGCTGGACGGCGCGGGCGTGCCGGTGATCGAGGTGACCCACGGCGACGGGCTCGGCGGGTCGTCGTTCAACTACGGCTTCTCCCGCACCCCGGAGCAGGAGCTCATCACGATCGCCGCGGAAACCGCGCGGCGCGCCAAGATCGCGGTGCTGATGCTGCCCGGTGTCGGTGTCAAGGACGACATCGTGGTCGCGCGTGACAACGGTGCCTCGGTGTGCCGGATCGCCACCCACTGCACCGAAGCCGACGTGTCGGTACAGCACTTCGGCTTGGCGCGCGAGCTGGGCCTGGAGACCGTCGGGTTCCTGATGATGGCGCACTCGCAGCCGCCGGAGGTGCTGGCCGCCCAGGCGCGGACCATGGTCGACGCGGGCTGCCAGTGCGTCTACGTCGTGGACTCGGCTGGTGCGCTGGTGCTGGAGCAGGTCGCCGAGCGGGTCGCCGCGCTGGTGGCGGAAGTGGGCGACCAGGCGCAGGTCGGGTTCCACGGGCACGAGAACCTCGGTGTCGCGGTGGCCAACTCGGTCGCCGCGGCGCGCGCCGGAGCGGTGCAGATCGACGGCAGCGCGCGGCGCTTCGGTGCCGGGGCGGGCAACACGCCGGTGGAGGCGTTCGTCGGGGTGTGCGACAAGCTCGGCATCCGCACCGGGGTGGATTTCTTCGCCATCGCCGACGCCGCCGAGGACGTGGTGCGACCGGCGATGCCGGAGGAGTGCCTGCTGGACCGCTCGGCGCTGATGATGGGCTACGCCGGGGTGTACTCCAGCTTCCTCAAGCACGCCACCCGACAAGCCGAGCGCTATGGCGTCAGCGAAGCCCAGCTCCTGGTCAGGGCCGGCGAGCGGAAACTCGTTGGCGGCCAGGAGGACCAGCTCATCGACATCGCCCTGGAGCTGCGACGGGGTTGAGCTCAGCGACAGCGTACGAGAACATGTTCTAGCCTGTGTGGGAACGGGAGCGCCGATGAAGGACAGTCGAGCAGTCGTGGACCGGGTGCGGGGCCTGCTGCCGGACCTGCGGGAGCGCGCGCAGCGGGCCGAGGAGCTGCGCCGGATCCCGGACGAGACCATCGCGGAGTTGCAGGAGATCGGGTTCTTCGCGCTGCTGCAACCGGAGCGCTACGGCGGTTTCGAGGCCGATCCGCTGGATTTCTACACCGCGGTCAAGCTCCTCGGCAGCGCCTGCGGGTCGACCGGCTGGGTGGCCTCCATCCTCGGGGTGCACCCGTGGCACCTCGCGTTGTTCCCGCAGCAGGCGCAGGACGACGTCTGGGGTGCGGACCCGGGCACCCGCATCTCCTCCTCCTACGCGCCGATGGGCAAGGCCAAGGTCGTCGACGGCGGCTACCGGCTCACCGGGCGCTGGAGCTTCTCCTCCGGCTGCGACCACGCGTCGTGGGCGTTCGTCGGCGGCCCGGTGGAGGACGACGAGGGCAAGCCGGTCGACTTCTGCACCTACCTGCTGCCGCTCGGCGACTACCGCATCGAGGACGTCTGGGACACCGTCGGCCTGCGCGGCACCGGCAGCAACGACATCGTGGTGGACAACGCGTTCATTCCGCAGCACCGGGCGCTGAGCTTCCTGGCGATGTCGCGGGGCACCTGCCCAGGGCACGAGGTCAACTCCGCGCCGCTGTACCGGATGCCGTGGGGCACGGTGCACCCGTCGACCATCACCGCGCCGATCATCGGGATGGCCCAGGGCGCCTACGACGCGCACGTCGAGCACCAGGTCAAGCGGGTCCGGGCGGCGTTCGCGGGGGAGAAGGTCAGGGAGGACCCGTTCGCCAAGGTGCGCATCGCCGACGCGGCCAGCGAGATCGACGCGGCCTGGCTGCAGCTGACCCACAACCTGGCCGAGGAGTACGAGCTGGCCAAGGCGGGTGAGGAGATCCCGTTCCCACTGCGGCTGCGCGCCCGCCGCGACCAGGTTCGCGGCACCGCGCGGGCGATCTCCGCGGTGGACCGCCTCTTCGAGAACTCCGGCGGCCGCGCGCTGTGGTCGGGCACCCCCATCCAGCGGTTCTGGCGGGACGCCCACGCCGGTCGCGTGCACGCCGCCAACGACCTCGAACGCGCCTACCTGATGTTCGGTTCCGGCGAGTTCGGCCAACCGGTGAAGGACACGATGGTATGACCACCTTCGACAGCACCAGCCGGACCGCGGAGCTGCCGTCCGGGCTGACCCTGCACTACCACGAGGCGGGCGACCCGGCGGCGTCCACTGTGGTCATGCTGCACGGCGGTGGCCCGGGTGCCTCGTCGTGGAGCAACTTCGCCCGCAACATCCCGGTGTTCGCCGAGGACTTCCGCACCATCGCGGTGGACCAGCCGGGGTTCGGCCGCTCCGCCAAGCCCACCGAGCACGGCCAGTACTTCACCCACAGCGCCTCGGCGCTGCTGGAACTGCTCGACGAGCTGGGCGTGGAGCGGGCGCACCTGCTCGGCAACTCGCTCGGCGGTGGCACCGCGGTGCGTTTCGCGCTGGACCACCCGGACCGCGCGGGGCGGCTGGTCCTGATGGGGCCGGGTGGGTTGAGCCTGAACGTGTTCGCGCCCGACCCGACCGAGGGCGTGCGCAAGCTCAGCGCCTTCGCCGCGCCACCCGGGCCGAGCAAGGAGAAGCTCGCCGACTTCCTCCGGACCATGGTCCACGACCAGTCGCTGATCACCGACGAGCTGGTCGAGGAGCGCTACGCCGCCGCCGCCACGCCGGAGTCGCTGGCCGCGATGCGCGCCATGGGCGCCTCGTTCATGCAAGCCGACACCTTCGAGGAAGGCCTGCTCTGGCGGGAAGCGCACCGGCTGCGGCAGCGCGTCCTGCTGGTCTGGGGGCGCGAGGACCGGGTCAACCCGCTGGACGGCGCGCTGCTCGCGCTGAAGCTGATCCCGCGCGCGCAGCTGCACGTGTTCGGCCGCTGCGGGCACTGGGCCCAGCTGGAGAAGTTCGCCGAATTCAACCGGATCGCCAAGGACTTCCTGCTCGACTGAGCCCTTGGCACGTGGGAGGAGGCCCGCTGTGGGCATTCGTTCGCTCGGCTACCTGCGCATCGAAGCCACCGACGTCGAGGCCTGGCGGGTGTTCGGGTTGAAAGTGCTCGGCCTGGTCGAGGGCAGCGGACCGGACCCGGACGCGCTCTACCTGCGGATGGACGACTTCCCGGCCCGGCTGGTGATCCTGCCTGGCGAGCAGGACCGGTTGGAGTCCTCCGGCTGGGAGGTCGCCACCGAGGCCGAGCTGGACGAGATCAAGAAACGGCTGGAAACCGCGGGTGTCCCGTACGAGGACGGCACGCCTGAGGAGCTGGCGGACCGGCGGGTCAACGGGCTGATCCGGTTCGCCGACCCCTCCGGCAACGGGCTGGAGGTCTTCCACGGGGTGGCGCTGCAGCACCGCCGCGTGGTCAGCCCCTACGGCCACCGGTTCGTCACCGAGGAGCAGGGGCTCGGGCACGTGGTGCTGTCCACCCACGACGACGCCGCCGCGCTGAGCTTCTACCGGGACGTGCTGGGCTTCCGGCTGCGCGACTCGATGCGGCTGGCCCCGGAGCTGGTCGGCCGACCGGCCGACGGGGAACCGGCCTGGCTGCGGTTCTTCGGCTGCAACCCGCGCCACCACAGCCTGGCGTTCCTGCCGATGCCCACGCCCAGCGGCATCGTGCACCTGATGGTCGAGGTCGCCGACGTCGACGACGTGGGGCTGGCGCTGGACCGCGCGCAGCGGCGGAAGGTGCCGCTGTCGGCGACGCTGGGGCGGCACGTCAACGACCTGATGCTGTCGTTCTACATGAAGGCGCCCGGCGGTTTCGACGTGGAGTTCGGCTGCGAGGGCCGCCAGGTCGACGACGAGGACTGGATCGCCCGCGAGAGCACCGCGGTCAGCCTGTGGGGCCACGACTTCAGCGTCGGCGCCCGATGAGCGCAGGGCAGGTCGTGGTGGACCAGGCCGCGTTCCGGCGGGTGCTCGGGCACTTCGGGACCGGGGTCGTGGTGATCACCGGGGTGGACGGCGCGCGGCCGGTGGGCTTCGCCTGCCAGTCCTTCGCCGCGCTGTCCCTGGACCCGCCGCTGGTGCTGTTCTGCCCGGCCCGCACCTCACGCGCCTGGCCGGTGCTGGAGCGCGCGGGCCGGTTCTGCGCGAACGTGCTGTCGGAGTCGCAGCAACCGGTGAGCACGGTGTTTGGCCGCAGCGGCGAGGACAAGTTCGCCGGGGTGCCCTGGACCCCGGCGCCGTCCGGAGCCCCGGTGCTGGCGGGGGCGCTGACCTGGGTGGACTGCCGGATCGAGGAGGTGCACGCAGGCGGCGACCACCACATCGTGGTCGGCCGGGTCGAGGCCCTCGGCGAGCTGACCGGCGAGCGCCCGCTGCTGTTCTACCGCGGGGCGTACGCGGGCCTCGGCCCGACGGCGCAACCACCACCCCCGGACCTCGAAGCCTTCCTCACCGGCCTGCACCCCGACGACTGGATGTAGCCGAGGCGACCGCAGCCCATACCCTTTCATTACGCATCGTTCCCTGTATGAGGTATCTTGGGGAGCGATGGCGGAGGAAATGTACTCAGTGGAGCAGGTTGCGGCGCTCCTGGGGCTGCACGTGCGGACGGTGCGCGGCTACATCCGGGGTGGACGGCTCAACGCGGTCCGGATCGGGAAGCAGTACCGCATCTCCCGGTCAGACCTGGAGGCGTTCACCGGGCAGGCGGCACCGGCCGAGCCGGTCGGGCCCACCTCGGTGGAGGTGTCGAGCATCGTGCAGGTCGACGGCGTCGACCGGGGCACCGCCGACCGGCTGGGCACGCTGGTGCTGGCCGGGGTGAACACCGCTCGCGGGTCGTCGAGTCCGCTGCGCGTCCACACCGCCTACGACGAGGAGCGGCACCGGTTGAAGGTCGTGGTGCTCGGCGGTGCGGGGGACACCGCCGAGGTGCTTCGCCTGCTGGATGCCGTGCTCGAAGGCGGACTGCACCCAGAGGAGGCCGGGGATGGCTGATGTCGTGGAAGAGCGGGCTGGCGTTCAGGTGCTGGTGTGCGACTCGGACGGGCCGGAGGTCTCGACCGTGCAGGACGCCCTGGACCTGATCGGCGCGTCCTACGGCGGCGAGGCGGTGGCGCTGCCCGCTGCGCGCCTCGACGCGCGGTTCTTCGACCTGCGCAGCGGTTTCGCCGGTGAGGTGATGCAGAAGTTCGTCAACTACCGCGTGCGGCTGGCGATCCTCGGCGACATCTCCGCGCACCTGGCGGCCAGCTCGGCGCTGCAGGCGCTGGTCCGCGAGTCCAACCGGGCCAACCACGTCTGGTTCCTGCCCGACCTGCCCGCGCTCGACGCCCGCCTGGCCGCGTGATCGAGGTCCCCGCGGGGCGGGTCACCTTGCGGGACGAGGGTGCGCGGACCAGCTGGGAGGTCGACGTGGCAGCTTTCCAGCTGGCCGAGCACCCGGTGACCCGCGAGCTCCACCTCGGCGCGGCGCAACCGGGTTCGCCGGGCAGGCCGGTGACCGAGGTGTCGTGGCTCGACGCGATCAGGTTCTGCAACCGGCTCTCGCGGGAGCACGGGCTTGATCCGTGTTACGCGATCCCCGAGGACCGGGACGGGGTGGGGGTGGTGTGTGACTGGTCGGCCGACGGCTACCGCCTGCCCTCCGAGGCGGAGTGGGAGCACGCGTGCCGCGCGGGGAGCTCCGAGGTCCGCTACGGGGAGCTGGACGAGATCGCCTGGTACCGCGGGAACTCCGGCGAACGGGTGCGCGAGGTCGGTGCCAAGGAACCGAACTCGTGGGGGTTGCACGACATGATCGGCAACGTCTGGGAGTGGTGCTGGGACCTGTACGACCCGGCGCGTTACGGGCCCTACCGGGTGTTCCGCGGCGGAGGCGCGTTCGACCCGCCCCGCGGCTGCCGGGCGTCCTGCCGCCGCAGGAGCCACCCGACGTTCCGCGTGGACGACCTGGGCTTCCGCCTGGCCCGCCGGGGCCCGTGAGCGCGGTTGTCCGGGGCGTCAGCGCAGGCGCTCGATGATGGTGCCGGTGGCCAGCGCGCCGCCCGCGCACATGGTGATCAGGGCCGTGCTGGCGTCGCGGCGTTCGAGTTCGTGCAGTGCCGAGGTGATCAGGCGGGCGCCGGTGCTGCCGACCGGGTGGCCCAGGGCGATCGCGCCGCCGTTGACGTTGACCCGGTCCAGGTCCGGTTCGTGCACCGCCGCCCACGACAGCACCACTGAGGCGAACGCCTCGTTGACCTCGAAGAGGTCGATGTCGCCGATCTTCATCCCGCTGAGCTCCAGCACGCGCTGGGTCGCCTGCACCGGCCCGTCCAGGTGGTAGTAGGGCTCGCCGCCCACCAGGCACTGCGCGACGATGCGGGCGCGGGGCCGCAGGCCCAGCTCGGCCGCTCGGTCGACGTCGGCCAGCAGCACCGCGGCAGCGCCGTCGGAGATCTGCGAGGACGTTCCCGCCGTGTGCATCCCGTCCGCCAGCACGGGTTTCAGCCCGCCGAGGGCCTGCATGCTGGTGTCGCGCAGCCCTTCGTCGCGGGTGACCGGCTCGCCGTCGGGGACCTGCACCGGCACGATCTCGCGGTCGAACCGCCCCTCCTGCCAGGCGGCCTGGGCGCGCTGCTGGGAGCGCAGGCCGAAGGCGTCGAGGTCCTCGCGGCTCAAACCGCGCCGCGCCGCGATCCGGTCGGCCGCCTGGTACTGGTTCGGCAGGTCGATGTCCCACGAGTCCGGTCGCGGCATGCCGACGTCCGCGCCGAGGTTGCTGCGCAGCGGCACCCGGCTCATCGCCTCCACGCCGCAGGAGATCCCGAGGCGCACCGCGTCGGCGGTGATCAGCCCGGCGACCAGGTGCGTGGCCTGCTGCGCCGAGCCGCACTGCGCGTCGACCGTGGTGCAGCCGACCTGGTGCGGCAGCCCGGAGTGCAGCCACGCGGTGCGGGTGATGTTGTTCGACTGCTCGCCGGCCTGCGTGACGCAGCCGCCGATCGCCTGGTCGACCTCGGAGCCGTCGAGGCCGGTGCGCTCCAGCAGGCCGCGCTGGGCGGCGCCGAGGATCTCGGCCGCGTGCAGTCCGGAGAGGCGTCCGCGGCGCTTGCCGATCGGGGTGCGGACCGCCTCCACGATCACCGGGTTGCCCACCTGGTCCTCCCTTCGGGCGACAACGTCGATCAAAATTAGAACACGTTCCTATTGTTCGGCAAGGGCGGTTTTCGCCGGGTCGGTTCGGTGGTTCCGGAACTGGCTCGGTGCTGGCTGAGTTACAGGGGTTTACCAAACCTGGTCGATGTGCTTCTCTCAATCGTAGAACTCGTTTCACTTCTTGATCGGATTCCCCGCTTAGGAGGCAGCCGTGGTCGCACCGCGCATTCCGGAGGGCTTCGACTTCACCGATCCTGACCTGCTCGCCGAACGGCTTCCGCTGGCCGAGTTCGCCGAGCTCCGCAGCACCGCTCCGGTGTGGTGGAACGACCAGCCCGACCGGTGCGGGGGCTTCGACGACGGCGGGTTCTGGGTGGTCAGCAAGCACGCCGACGTCAAGGAGGTCTCCCGGCGCTCCGACATCTTCTCGACCCGGGAGAACACCGCGATCATCCGGTTCAACGACGGCATGACCCGCGAGCAGATCGAGCTGCAGCGGTTCATCATGATCAACATGGATCCGCCGCAGCACACCAAGGTGCGCCAGATCGTGCAGCGCGGGTTCACCCCGCGCGCCATCAAGAGCCTCGAAGCGGCACTGCGTGAGCGGGCGCAGCGCATCGTCACCGAGGCGCGCACCGGCGGCAGCGGGGACTTCGTGACCGACGTGGCCTGCGAGCTGCCGCTGCAGGCGATCGCGGAACTGCTCGGCCTGCCGCAGGAGCACCGCCGGGAGATCTTCGACTGGTCCAACCAGATGATCGGCTACGACGACCCCGAGTACGACATCCAACCGGAGATCGCGGCCGCGGAAATGCTCGGCTACTTCAGCAAGATGGCCGAGCAGCGGCGCGGCTGCCCGATGGACGACATCGTGACCAAGCTGGTGCAGGCCGACATCGACGGCAACGCGCTGACCGACGACGAGTTCGGGTTCTTCGTCATCCTGCTGGCGGTGGCGGGCAACGAGACCACCCGCAACGCGATCACCCACGGCATGCTGGCCTTCCTGGACAACCCGGACCAGTGGGAGCTCTACAAGCGCGAGCGGCCGAAGACCGCGGCCGACGAGATCGTCCGCTGGGCGACCCCGGTGGTGGCCTTCCAACGCACCGCCCTGGCCGACACCGAGCTGAGCGGGGTGCCGATCAAGCAGGGCCAGCGAGTCGGGCTGTTCTACAGCTCGGCGAACTTCGACCCGGAGGTCTTCGACGAGCCGGAGCGCTTCGACATCACCCGCGACCCCAACCCGCACGTCGGGTTCGGCGGCACCGGAGCCCACTTCTGCCTCGGCGCGAACCTGGCGCGCCTGGAGATCGACCTGATCTTCAACGCGATCGCCGACCACATGCCGGACATCAAGCGCACCGGCGAACCCCGCCGCCTCCGCTCCGGCTGGCTCAACGGCATCAAGGAGGTCCAAGTCCAGTACTCCTGACCCGGCCTCCCGCGATCCCCGGGGAGGTCGGACGTCTGATCTCCCCCGGAATCGAGCAGAACCCGACGCGCAGCCGGCATGTCGGCACCCGACACGCCGGTGGTGCACAGTTTCAGTTGAAACTGTAACCGTCCCCATCCCTCCGACGACGCGTCACCACTCTTGCGCGCCCGAAGTGAAGACACCCCCACCGGCCCAGTCGGAGAAGGGTGTCCTTCATCGGCGCCTGCGATCGGCGCTGGGTGCCGGTGGGAGCGGTTTCGGTGCTTGCCCGGGGTCGCAGTTTCAATTGAAACTGCGAATCATCCGGCGACTCGCCTGTGGGGCCGGTGAGATCACCTCAATGGGAACTGCGGATCACCCGGTGCCCGGGCGGCATGTCGGTGTACGACTCGGCCGAGGGGCAGTGCGGTGGGATCACCTCGGGTCAGCCTGTGGCGGACGGGCGGCGTGGTGGAGGGCTGGTATCACTCCGCCCTGCGGAGGGTGTTGAGGGCCCTGTCGAACTCCCAGAAAGCCCGCATGGATCGGATCAGGCCTGATTCGTCGACGTGGTAGACGAAGACGCCCTCGGCGTCCATCGCGTTGCCGTCCGGGAGGTACGTCGAGATGTGGCCGACGTTGGCCACCTCCCGGCCCGCCGCGAAGGAGTCGTGGATGTGGAACTCGATGCGGTCGGCCTGGGCGATCGCCAGGTCCCAGAACGCCGCGATGCCGTCGTGCCCGTGGTGACCGCAGCCGTCCGGGTCGAAGACCGACGGCCCGACCGGGTCCTCCACCACTCCGTCCGGGGCGAACAGGGCCACCCACTCGTCCTTCGCGCCGCGCGCCACCGCGCTCATCGACCTCAGCGCCGCATCGCGGGCCGGGTGCGGCTCCGTGTTGGCCGACCAGTGCACGCCCTCGACCATGACTTCCTCCCATCGGTCGCGCGGGTGGACCTCAGAACTCGCCGATCACCTGGTCGGCGAACCTGCGGATGGAGTCCTGCTTGGTGCGCAGGTCGGCGTCGAAGCCGTGGCCGTCGAACAGCCACGGGACCACGATCGCGTCCGTCACGCCGATCTCGGCCTGCTCGCGGTAGCCGCTGACGCCGAACCGGTCCACGCACACCGCCTGGACCTCGAACGGCACCTCCGACCGGCCGAAGGAGGCGCGCAGCTCGGCGAGGCGGTCGATGGTGGTGCGCAGCTCCTCCAACGTCATCATCGCCGAGGCCCAGCCGTCACCGACCCGGGCGGCCCGGCGCAGCGCGGCGTCGGTGTGCCCGCCGACGTAGATCGGCACCGGGTGAGCCGGGGCCGGGCTCATCTGCAGGCGGTCGAAGTCGAAGAACTCGCCGTGGTACTCGACCATCCCGCCGCCGAGGATCAACCGCAGCACCTCGATCGCCTCGTCCACGCGCGCACCGCGCTTGGCGTACGGCGCGCCGCACCACTCGAACTCCTCGGGCGCCCAGCCGAGGCCGATGCCGAGCCCGAAGCGGTCACCGGTGAGCGTCGCGACCGACGCCAGCTGCCGGGCCAGCAGCACCGGGTTGCGCGGCCCGAGCTTGAGCACCGAGGTGTAGAAGCGCAGCCGCGAGGTGACCGCGCCCATCGTCGCCGCGGCGATCAGCGGGTCCGCCCACGGGGTTTCGGCGTCCCACATCCGGGAGCCGTCCGGGGTGTACGGGTAGGCCGCGGAGACCTGCTCGGAGTAGAACAGCGAATCGGGCAGCGCGACGGCGGCGAAGCCGCACTCCTCCGCGGTGCGGGCCAGCCCGGTGAGCTGGTCCAGCGGGCTCATCGCCACGGACAGCGTGAACTTCATCGTTCCCCCGGTTTCCGGGTGCCGACCACCCACATCGAGAAGTACTGGGAGCCACCGCCGTAGGCGTGGCCGAGCGCGGTGCGGGCACCGTCCACCTGGTGCTCGCCCGCCTTGCCGGTGACCTGCATGGCGGCCTCGGCGAAGCGCAGCATGCCGGAGGCGCCGATCGGGTTGGACGAGAGGACCCCGCCCGAGGGGTTCACCGGCAGCCGCCCGCCGAGCGCGGTGTCCCCGGCTTCGGTGAGCTTCCAGCCCTCGCCCACGGGGGCGAAGCCCAGGTTCTCCAGCCACATCGGCTCGAACCAGGAGAACGGCACGTAGATCTCGGCGACGTCCACTTCGGACAGCGGGTCGGTGATGCCCGCCTGCCGCCACAGCGCCGCTGCGGCGTCCCGCCCGGCCTGCGGGTTGACCTGGTCGCGCCCGGCGAAGGTGGTGGGTTCGGTGCGCATCGCGGTGGCGTGGATCCAGGCCGCGGACCGACCGGCGGCGCTCTCGTCGGTGATGACCACCGCGCAGGCCCCGTCGGAGGACGGGCAGGTCTCGTCGTAGCGGATCGGGTCCCACAGCACCTGCGAGGCCAGCACCGACTCCAGCGTGATCCCGCCCTGCTTGAGGTGCGCGTACGGGTTGCGCGCGCCGTTGCGCCGGTCCTTCACCGCCACCACCGCGCCGATGTGCTCGGGCGCGCCGGAGCGGCGGATGTAGGAGCGCACGTGCGGCGCGAAGTAGCCGCCCGCGCCCGCGCCCACCGGCATGGTGAACGGCGGCAGGATCGACAGCGCCCACATCGCGTTGGACTCGGACTGCTTCTCGAAGGCCACCGCCAGCACCCGCCGGTGCACCCCGCCCTGCACCAGGCTCGCCGCCACGTTGGCCGTCGACCCGCCCACGGACCCGGCGGTGTGCACCCGCAGCAGTGGTTTTCCCGTCGCACCGAGGGCGTCCGCCAGGTGCAGCTCGGGCATCATCACGCCCTCGAACAGGTCTGGTGCCTTGCCGACCACCACGGCGTCGACGTCCGGCCAGTCCAGCCCGGCGTCGGCCAGCGCGCGTTCGGCGGCCTCCCGGCACAGCCCGGCGATCGAGACGTCGAGGCGCTTGCTGGTGTGGTGCGTCTGGCCGGTCCCGACGACCGCCGCCAACCGCTTGCCCATCAGGACCTTCCCTCCATCACGCAGACCAGGTTCTGCTGCAGTGCCGGGCCGCTGGTGGCGTGCGCCAGCACCCGCTGCGCCGCGCCGGACATCACGCGGGAGGCGGCCTCGCCGATGCGGGCCAGCCCCGCGGCGAACATCGGGTTGCCGCACAGCGCCCCGCCCGAGGGGTTGACCACCACGTCCGCACCGAGACCGATCGCCTCGCGCAGCACGATCTCCTGGTGGGTGAAGGGAGCGTGCAGCTCGGCCAGCTCGACGCCACCGGCCCCGGCGGCTTGCGCGGCGGCGGTGGTCGACGGCGACCGCAGCAGGTCGCGGGCTCCGAGGCTGCCGGACTCCACGCGGTGCTCCAGACCGGTGATCCACGCCGGGTGCTCGTGCAGCTCACGTGCTCGTTCCGCGCTGGCGAGCACGACCACGGCGGCACCGTCGGTGATCGGCGCGCAGTCGTGCTTGCGCAGCGGGTCCGCGACGTAGGGTTCGGCGAGCAGGTCGGCCACCTCGAACCGGCCCGAGACCTGCGCGCTGGGGCCTGCGGTCGCGCGGCTGCGGGCGGCGACCTCGGCCATGTCCCGCTCGGTCCACGCGCCGGAGTCCAGGCCGAGCCGGGCCTGCAACCCGGCGATGCTCACCGAGTCGGGCCACAGCGGCGCCGCGGTGTACGGGTCGAGCTGGAGGGCGAGGGTCCGGCGCAGGTCCCCGGCCGAGGACTTGCCGAAGCCGTAGACCAGCGCGGTGTCGACCTCGCCGGTGCGGATCTTCACCCACGCCTCGTACAGCGCCCACGCCGCGTCCATCTCCACGTGCGACTCGTTGATCGGGGGGAAGGCGCCGATGGCGTCCACCGCCGCGATGAACGAGAACGCCCGCCCCGCCAGGTAGTCCGACGATCCGGAGCACCAGAACCCGATGTCCTCGGTGGCCAGCCCGGTGCTGTCGAGCACCTCCCGGAAGATCGGGACGAGCATCTCGACCCCGTTGGTGGTGCCGTGGGTGGCGCGCACGTTCGGTGCTTGCGCGAACCCGACGACGGCTACGTCTGCCACGGTGCACTCCTCGGCGTTCTGGGGAGGGTCACGGCCCTCCTAGAGGTGGTGGGCGTAGGACTCGAACGGCGCATCGGGCTCGCCGGTGGGCCGGAAGTGGTCGATGTTCTGCAACGAGTACTCCCACTCCTCGCGGGGCTTCCACTGCGCGCGCACCCGCATGCCCATCCGCACCTCCGCCGCCTCGCAGCCCAGCACCAGGTGCAGGAAGGCGATGTCGGCGCCGTCGAGCAGCACGTAGGCCGACACGTACGGGGGTGTGATGCGCTGGCCGAGGAACGGGACGTTGACGATGCAGAAGGTGGTCACGATCCCGGTGTCGGGCAGCTCCACCTCCTCCTCGGTGGGCACGCCGTCGGTGGGGCAGGCACCGCGCGGTGGGACGTAGACCTTCCCGCACGCCGGGCAGCGCTGGCCCAGCAGCCGCCCCTCGGCGAGACCGCGCAGGTAGCGGCTCTCCTCGGGCGACGCCGAGTGCTGGTAGCGCAGGTGCACGGGCGCGGTGATCGTGGAGACCGGCTCGGGGTCGGCCACCGGGGCGGCGGGGGAGTCGCCGACCGGTTCGAAGCAGGCGATGTCGCGGATCCCGTTGCCGAGTTCGGCCGACCACCGGACCTGCACCCGCATGCCGGTGCGGATGTCCTCGGGTGAACCGACGTCCACGGCGTGCAGCAGGGGGGTGTCCGCGCCGTCGAGCCGCACCAGGGCCCAGGCGAACGGGTGCTGGAGCGGCTGACCCTCCAGCGGTTGCGGCATCCACGACCAGCTGAGCACGGTGCCCTGGGTGCCGACCGGGACGAACTCGTCGAGCGCGGCGGCGGTGTCCGGGTCGTACTCCACGGGTGGCACGTGCACCCGGCCGTCGCTGCCGCGCACGCCGACGATGCGGCGGCCGCGCAGTTCGGTGGCGAACCGGCGGTGGACCGGTCCGAGGGAGCGGGTGTAGTCGAAGCCGACTTCGAGCGGTGCGCTGAGTGGTTCGGAGAGCCCAGTCACGACTCGAAGTGAAACATGTTCTCGATTTTGGGGCAACATGCGGGCAGGATGGGCGCTTGGTGGACCCGTCGGGACGAGGAGGACCGCTGATGAGGATCGGACTTCAACTCGGCTACTGGGGCGCGGCTCCGCCGCCCAACGCGGCGGAACTCGTTCTCGAGGCGGAAGGTGCCGGGTTCGACTCGGTCTTCGCCGCCGAGTCCTGGGGGTCGGACGCCTTCACCCCGCTGGCCTGGTGGGGCTCGCGGACCAGTCGTGTGCGGTTGGGCACCTCGGTGGCGCAGGTCGCCGCGCGCACCCCGGCGTCGTGCGCGATGCACGCGCTGACCCTGGACCACCTCTCGGGCGGTCGCTGCGTGCTCGGGCTCGGGGTGTCCGGCCCGCAGGTGGTGGAGGGCTGGTACGGCACCCCGTTCGCGAAACCCCTTGCCCGGACGCGGGAATACGTCTCGATCGTGCGCCAGGTGCTGGCCCGCGAGGCCCCGGTGCGCAACGACGGCGCGCACTACCGGCTGCCCTACGACGGGCCGGGCTCGACCGGCCTGGGCAAGTCGCTGCGCCCGATCACCCACCCGCTGCGCGCCGACCTGCCGATCTGGCTGGGCGCGGAGGGGCCGCGCAACGTGGCGCAGACGGCGGAGATCGCGGACGGGTGGATCGCGGTGTACTACTCGCCGCGGGTGGCCGGGATGTACGAGGACTGGCTGGCGGAGGGCTTCGCCCGGCCGGGTGCGCGCCGGAGCCGCGCGGAGTTCGAGGTCGCCGCGACCTGCCAGGTGGTGGTCACCGACGATCCCGCCGCGGAGCGGGCGAAGCTGAAGCCGTCGCTGGCGCTCTACATCGGTGGGATGGGCGCGCCGGGCATGAACTTCCACGCCGAGCTGTTCCGGCGGATGGGCTACGGCGAGGTGGTCGACGACGTCGTCCGGCTGTTCGCCGAGGGGCGGCGGGACGAGGCGGTGGCCGCGGTGCCGGACGAGGTGGTGGACGACGTCGCGATCATCGGCGACGCCGACCTCGTGCGCACCCGAGTGGCGGAGTGGGCACAGGCGGGGGTGGACACCTTGCTGGTGGGCTGCCGCGAGGTGGGCCACATCCGGAGCGTCTCCGCTGCGCTCGGTCTCGGCGGCGGACCGGACCAGTCCGCAGTGGACGGTTGAGGGCGGCGCCCAGCTCTTGCCGGTCTGGTGGAACACGTTCTAGATTTGGTGGTCGTTCTCGATTCCCGCGTCGCCGTTGACAGGAGTCCGCCGTGTCCGACATCGGGTTGTGGAAGATCGCCGAGCAAGAACCGGACCGGGTCGCGGTGGTCGCGCCCGACGGGAGTTCGGTCAGCTACGCCGAACTCGCCGCCGCGGCCGACCGCTGCGGCCGCGGCCTGCAGGCCATGGGGCTCGACGTGGGCGACAGCGTGGTGCTGATGCTGCCCAACGGCCCGGACCTGCTGGCCGCCTACTTCGCCGCGCTGCAGTGCGGCCTGTACGTGGTGACCGTGAACTGGCACCTGGTCGGACCCGAGGTCGCCTACCTGATCGAGGACAGCGGGGCGAAGGCGTTCATCGCGCACGAGCGCTTCCGCGAGGCCGCCTCCGACGCCGCCACGCGATCCGGCCTCCCGGCTTCGGCACGCTTCGCGGTGGGCGAGATCCCCGGGTTCCAGCAGCTGTCGCAGCTCGGCGCGAGCGAACCGGTGGGTCGGCCGGACGTGCGCACGATGGGATCGCCGATGCTCTACACCTCGGGGACCACCGGTCGTCCCAAGGGTGTTCGGCGCCCGCTGACCGGTGCTGATCCGGACGTGGTGCCTGCCGCCGCGACGTGGTTCTTCGGCATCTTCGGCCTCGAACCCTTCGACGGGCACGTGCACCTGTGCGGTTCGCCGCTCTACCACACCGCCGTGCTCAACTTCGTCACGCACGCCATCCAGCTGGGGCACACCGCGGTGCTGATGGACCGGTGGGAACCCGCCGAGATGCTCCGGCTGATCGAGCGGTACCGGGTCACGCACACGCACATGGTGCCCACCCAGTTCCACCGGCTGCTGGCGCTGCCACCCGAGGTCCGGCAGCGTTGCGACGTGTCGTCGCTGCGCGCGGCGATCCACGGCGCCGCGCCGTGCCCGCCGGAGGTCAAGCGGGCCATGCTGGAGTGGTGGGGGCCGGTCGTGGTCGAGTACTACGCGGCGACCGAAGGTGGTGGCACGTCGATCGGTGCGGCGGAGTGGCTGGCGAAACCCGGGTCGGTCGGCCGCCCGTGGCCTGGCTCGACGGTCAAGGTGCTCGGCGACGACGGCGCGGAGCTGCCGCCCGGCGAGGTCGGCACGGTGTACATGCGGATGGGCGGTTCGACGTTCGAGTACCACCGGGACGCCCGCAAGACCGAGCAGGCGCGCGTCGGGGACCTGTTCACCCTCGGCGACGTCGGCTACCTGGATGCGGACGGCTACCTGTTCCTGTGCGACCGGAAGAGTGACATGATCATCTCCGGCGGGGTGAACATCTACCCGGCGGAGGTCGAGAACGCCCTGTCGGTGCACCCGAAGGTCGCCGACGTGGCGGTGTTCGGCGTCCCGAACGAGGACTGGGGCGAGGAGGTCAAGGCCGTCGTGCAGCCCGCCGACGGCGTACCACCCGGCGAGGAGTTGGCCGAGGAGTTGCTCTCCTACGCCCGTGAACGCCTGGCGAAGTTCAAGACGCCGCGCAGCGTCGACTTCGTCGAGGAGTTGCCGCGCGACCCGAACGGCAAGTTGTACAAGAGGCGGTTGCGAGACCCGTACTGGGCCGACCAGGAGCGGGCGATCTGATCCACGTGGTGCGCAACTCCCGTTGAAATCGCACATCCGGTTCCAACGGGAGTCGCGCACCCGCCCCTGGCGGGAGTCAGCGCGCGCGGAAGTCCGGGGTGCGCTTCTCGGCGAACGCGCGTGGACCTTCCTTCGCGTCCTCGCTGGTGAAGACCTGCATCCCGAGCCGGGCGTCCACTGTGAACGCCTCGTTCTCCGGCATGCCCTCGGTTTCGCGCATGGTGCGGAGGATGGCCTGCACGGCGAGCGGGCCGTTGGCCGCGATGAGCTCGGCCAGCTCCAGGGCCTTGGCCAGCGCCCGCCCATCCGGCACGACGTGGCCGATCAGCCCGATCTCCTTTGCCTCGGCGGCGCGGATGTGCCTGCCGGTCAGCAGGATGTCCGCGGCCACGGTGTAGGGGATCTGGCGGGGCAGGCGGACCGCTGAGCCGCCGAGCGGGAACAGGCCCCAGCGGGCTTCCGAGACGCCGAACCGGGCGCTCTCGCCCGCCACCCGGATGTCGGTGGCCTGCAGGATCTCGGTGCCGCCCGCGATCGCCGGGCCCTCCACCGCCGCGATCAGCGGTTTGCTCAGCCGACGCCCCTTGAGCAGCGGTTCGATCACCGACATGTCCATGCCGCGGGTGGTGTCCCCGGGGTGGGACCGCGTCATCGCCTTGAGGTCCGCACCGGCGCAGAACGCGCCTCCCGCCCCGGTGAGGACGCAGGCGCGGATCCCGTCGTCGCGATCCACCTCGTCCCAGGCCTCCCGCATGATCTGCAACATCGGCCCGGACAGCGCGTTGCGGGCTTCCGGGCGGTTCATCGTCACCACCAGCACCGGTCCGCGGCGCTCGACCAGGCAGTGGGGTTGTTCGGCGACCTCGGCGCTCGACGTCATGGGCGACCTCCCGCTTCGGCGGATTTCCTTGTGTCAATGGGGGAAATGGGTCTGGATCGTCCAAGGAGCCGCGAATTCCGGTTGGGCTCATCGGGTTCTTGTGCCGAACGATAACACGTTCTACTTTCTTGGGGTGGCGTACAACATCGCAGATCTCTTCGAGCACGCCGTCGATCTGACGCCAGATCGCGTCGCCGTGGTCTGCGGCGAGCGACGGCTCACCTTCGGGCAGCTGGACCAGCGGGTCAACCAGCTGGCGCACCACTACACCGCTCGCGGGCTCGGGCGGGGGTCGCACATCGGGATCTACTCCCGCAACGGCATCGAGGCGCTGGAGGCCATGCTGGCCGCCTACAAGATCCGCGCCGTCCCGATCAACATCAACTTCCGCTACGTGCCAGCGGAACTCCGCTACATCTTCGACAACGCCGACCTGGCGGCGCTGGTGCACGAGCGCCGCTACAGCGACTCCGTCGCGCAGGTCCGCCCGGAATTCCCGGGCCTGCGCGAAGTCCTGGTGATCGAGGACGGCACGGACCTCGAGCACGGCGGGACCGAGTACGAGTCCGCGCTGTCCGGCCAGTCCGGCGAGCGCGACTTTCCGCAGCGCAGCTCGGACGACCTGTACCTGCTCTACACCGGCGGCACCACCGGCATGCCGAAGGGCGTGATGTGGCGCCACGAGGACGTTTGGCGGGTGCTGGGCGGCGGCATCGACTTCATGACCGGCGAGGTGCTGCGCGACGAGTGGCAGCAGGCGCGCGCCGGGGCCGACAGCGGCGGCCTGGTCCGGCTCCCGGCGGCGCCGTTCATCCACGGTGCCGCGCAGTGGGCCAGCTTCGGCAACCTCTTCGCCTGCAGCGCGGTGGTCTTCGTCCCGCAGTTCGACGCGCACGAGGTGTGGCGGGCCGTCGAGCGGGAGGGGGTCAACGTGCTGGCCATCGTCGGCGACGCGATGGCCCGGCCGCTCATCGAGGCCTACCGCGACGGCGACTACGACGCCTCCTCGCTGGTGGCGATCTCCAGCAGCGCGGCGCTGTTCTCACCGGCGGTGCAGCGCCAGTACCTGGACGCGCTGCCGAACGTGGTGATCACCGACTCCATCGGCTCCTCCGAGACCGGTTTCAGCGGCATCGGCGTGGTCTCCCGGGACAGCGAGCAGTCCGGCGGCCCGCGGGTCAACGCCGACGCCTCCACCACGGTCATCCGCGACGACGGCACCTTCGCCGACCCCGGCGAGGTCGGGTGGCTGGCGCGGCGCGGGCACGTGCCGCTGGGCTACTACAAGGACGAGGAGAAGTCGCGGAAGGTGTTCGTCGAGATCGGCGGCACCCGGTACGTGGTGCCCGGCGACTACGCGCGGATCGAGGACGACGGCACCGTCACCATGCTCGGCCGCGGCTCGGTGTCCATCAACACCGGCGGGGAGAAGGTCTACCCGGAGGAGGTGGAGGCCGCGCTGAAGTCCCACCCGGACGTCTTCGACGTGCTCGTCGTGGGCGTGCCGGACGAGCGCCTGGGCCAGCGCGTCGCGGCCGTGGTGCAGCCCAGGCCCGGCGCGCGACCGCCGCTGGCCGACCTCGACGAGCACGTCCGGGAGTCGATCGCCGGGTACAAGGTGCCGCGCAGCCTGTGGCTGGTGGACCAGATCACCCGCTCACCCAGCGGCAAACCTGACTACACCTGGGCCAAGCAGCACACCCAGGCGCACCCGCCGACCGAGGTCCGCGAACCCGCGAAGCGCGCGACGAGCTGAACCAGGCCCGCCCCGAGAGGACCGAAGAGGATCCATGCGAACACCACTGTGCGACACCCTGGGCATCGAGCACCCGATCGTCGGGTTCACCCCGTCCGAGCACGTCGCGGCGGCGATCAGCCGGGCGGGCGGGCTCGGGGTGCTGGGCTGCGTGCGGTTCAACGACGCCGACGACCTGGACGCGGCGCTGGACTGGATGGACGCGAACACCGACGGCAAGCCCTACGGGGTGGACGTGGTGATGCCCGCGAAGATCCCCACCGAAGGCGCCGCGGTGGACCTGGCGGAGCTGATCCCGCCCGAGCACCGGGACTTCGTGCACCGCACGCTCGACGAGTTGGGCGTGCCCGAGCTGCCCGCCGACGAGCAGCAGCGGGAAGGCGTGCTGGGCTGGCTGCACTCGGTGGCCCGGTCGCACGTGGACGTCGCGCTGCGGCACCCGGTGCGGCTGGTCGCCAACGCGCTGGGCTCACCGCCGCTGGACGTCATCGAGCAGGCCCACGGGCACGACGTGCTGGTGGCGGCGTTGGCGGGCAAGGCCGAGCACGCGGTCCGGCACGTCGACAACGGGGTGGACATCGTCGTGGCGCAGGGCCACGAGGCCGGTGGGCACACCGGGGAGATCGCCAGCATGGTGCTGGTGCCGGAGGTCGTCGACGCGGTCGGCGACCGGGTGCCGGTGCTGGCGGCCGGGGGCATCGGCTCCGGGCGGCAGGTCGCGGCGGCGCTGGCACTCGGCGCCAGCGGTGCGTGGATGGGCTCGTACTGGCTGGCCACCACCGAGTACCAGCAGCTCCCCGGCAACGCGGTGACGCAGCAGGCGCTGCTGGCGGCGGGCTCCAGCGACACGGTGCGCTCCCGCATCTACACCGGGAAGCCCGCGCGGCTGCTCAAGACCCGGTGGACCGAGGCGTGGGCGGCGCCCGGCGCACCCGACCCGCTGCCGATGCCGCTGCAGAACATCCTGGTCAGCGAGGCGCACCAGCGGATCATGCGCGCCGCGGACCCGTCGGTGGTGTCGATGCCGGTGGGCCAGGTCGTGGGCCGGATGAACCAGGTCCGCCCGGTCGCCGACGTGATGGCCGACCTGCTGGCCGAACTGGACCGGACGATCACCGGCCTCAACGACCTCCGCTGAGCGCAGGAGCGGCCACCTGGGCGGTGGTCCGGGCTTGAACCTGACGCAGCGGCAGGTCCTAGTGTCGGTGGCATGAGCGGAACCGAGCGCGCGGACGAGCCGCGAACTGCCCAGCTCGGACGCCGTGCTCGACGAGCTCGGCCGGGCGGTGGACGTGACCCGGATCGGGATGTACGGCCACTCGGCGGGCGGGGCGACCGCGGCGCAAGCGCTCTACGAGGACGCCCGGCTCAAGGTGGCGGTCAACATGGAGGGCTACCTGGACCTCCTCCCGGAGCGGCCCAGCGAGGACGGCGAGCTGCTGCCGATCGCCGAGCACGGGGTGGACCGCCCGCTGCTGCTGCTCGGGACCGACGGCTACCGCGACGAGCGGTTCGAGCGCAGCTGGCGCGCTGTGCTCGACTGCGGCAGCACCAGCTGGGAGCAGCTCGACCACACGAACCACTGGGTGTTCACCGACCACGGGGTCCTGGCACCGCAGCTCCAGGCGGCGGGCCTGATGAGCGAGCCGGACCGCACCCGGCTGGTCGGCGCGGTGGATCCAGCGGTCTCGGTCCGCGCGATCCGCCACCACGTGCTGGGCTTCTTCGCCAAGGACCTCTGATCACCCCAGCTCGCGGAGGTAGCGGGAGCCCTCGCGCCGGTAGACGGGATCCTGGGTGTCCAGGGCCTCGGTCATCAGGTGGCGCTTGAGGACCTTGTGGGTCGCGGTGCGGGGCAGGTCGGGCGTGAGGCGGAGGTAGCGGGGCCACTGCTTCGGGCCCAGGTCCGACTGGGCGGCCAGGAAGTCCGCGACGGTCTCGGCGCGGAACCCGTCCGTGGTGACCAGGGCGGCCACCACCTGGTCGCCCGTCGTCGGGTCCGGGACCGCGTAGACCGCCGCCTCGCGGACCTCCGGGTGGCGGAGCAGGATTCGCTCGATCGGCGCCGTCGCCAGGTTCTCGCCGTCCACCCGCAGCCAGTCGGCGGTGCGCCCGGCGAAGCGGCAGAAGCCGGCCGCGTCCACGTAGGCGAGGTCACCGCTCCAGTACATGCCGTCGCGCATCCGCTCCGCGTCGGCGGCCGGGGCGTTGTAGTAGCCCGCGAACCAGCCCGAGCCGGCGGTGTTGACCAGCTCGCCGATGGCCTCGTCGGGGTTGAGCAGCTGCCCGTCTGGCGAGAACCGCGCGGTGGCGCAGGGCTTCCCGGTGTCCGGGTCCAGCACGGCCACCCCGTCGGGCAGGCGGCCGAGCGCGCCCGGTGGGGTGTCCGGGCTGCGGGGGATCGCGATGCCGCCCTCGGTGGAGCCGAACGCGTCGACCACCCGGCAGCCGAACCGCTCGGCGAAGCGCCGCACGTCCCGCTCGTTGGCCTCGTTGCCGTACACCAGGCGCAGCGGGTTGTCCGCGTCGTCCGGGCGTTCCGGGGTGGCCAGCACGTGCGCGAGGGGCTTGCCCACGTAGTTGGCGTAGGTGGCGCCGAACCGCCGCACGTCCGGGAGGAACCCGGACGCGGAGAAGCGGCGGCGCAGCGCGATGGTCCCACCGGCGGCCGCGCCGACCGCCCACCCGGCCATCAGGGCGTTGGAGTGGAACAGCGGCATCGCCACGTAGATGACGTCCTCGCCGGTGAGCCCGAAGCGCTCGGCGAGCATCCGGCCGGGGAAGGCGATCTTGCCGTGCGTGCAGCGGACCGCTTTGGGGTCGCCGCCGGTGCCGGAGGTGAACACCAGCACCAGCAGGTCGTCGGGGTCGGCCGCTGCGGGGTCGAGTTCGGCGCCGTCGTGCTCGGCCAGCAACGCCGACCACGGCGCGGAGTCCACCAGCAGCACCGGGACTCCCGTGTTCGGGAGCAGGTGCGCGTGCGCGGTGTCGGTGACGACCAGTTGGCAGTCGGTCAGGCGCACGTCGCGGGCCAGCGCCTCACCCCGCCGCGTCGGGTTCAACCCGACCAGCACCGCACCGGAGAAGGCCGTACCGCCGAGCAGGAAGGTGAACTCCGGGACGTTGCCGAGCAGCACCCCGATGTGGAACGGGCCGGGGCGGCGCAGCGAGCGCAGCAGCGACGCGTGCTGCGCGCAGGTGCGCACCACCTCCCGCCACGACCACGAGCGGTTCTCGAAGCGCAGACCGCAGCGCTCGTCGTCGGCGCGCGCCAGCAGGAACTCGGTCACGGTGGGGGACATCGTCAGCCTGCCAGCGCGTCGCCGAGCCGACCGAGCTGCACCTGCGCGCCGCCGAGGGCGAACTCGTTGCGCTTGGCCGCCACGAAGTAGCGGTGCAGCGGGTGGTCCACGTCGATGCCGACCCCGCCGTGGACGTGGACCGCGGTGTGCGCGACCCGGTGCCCGGCGTCGGCGGCCCAGAACTTCGCGGTGGCGACCTCGGCCTCGCCCGGCAACCCCTCCGCCAGGCGCCACGCGGCCTGCCACAACGTCAGCCGCGCCGCCTCCACGTCGATGAAGGCGTCGGCGAGCCGCTGGGCGACCGCCTGGAAGCTGCCGACCGGTCGCCCGAACTGCACCCGCTCCCGGGCGTGCTCGCTGGTCAGCTCCAGGGCGCGGGAGAGGACCCCGACCTGGTGCGCGCACGTCCCGACGGTGGTGCGGGTCAGCAACCAGCCCAGCACCGCGTCGCCGCCGAGCACCCGGTCATCACCGACCCGGACGCCGTCCAGGTCCAGCCAGGCCTCGCTGTCGGAGTCCACGACCTGCTGGCGCCGCACCGCCAACCGGTCCCGCTCCACCACGAACACCCGCGGTCCGTCCGATGTGGACGCCGGGAGCAGGACCAGGTCGGCCAGCGCACCGGCCGGGACGCCCGTCTTGCTGCCGGTGAGCACCCACTCGCCGTCCCGGCGCTCGGCGCGGCAGGACGGGACGAGCGGGGTCGGGTTGTGCTCCTCGGTCAGCGCGGCGGTAAGCACCAGCTCGCCGCGCGCAGCGGGCGCGGCCCAGTGGAGCCGCTGCTGGTCGGTGCCGAAGCGGGCGATCGCGGCGGCCGCGGTGATCGAGCTCAGGTAGGGCACCGGCGCGACGACGCGGCCCAGCTCGACCAGCACGCTGCACTGCTCCAGCAGCCCGAAACCGCCACCGCCGACCGGTTCCGGCAGCGCGGCGGACAGCACGTCGGCCGTGGCCAGCTGCGTCCACAGCGCGCGGTCGAACCGGTCCTCGCCGCGCTCCACCTCGCGCAGCCGCTCGTTGGTCACGTGGTCGTCGAGGATGGTACGGGTGAGCTCGGCCAGGTCGTCCTGCGCCTCGGTGGGGGTGAAGTCCACGGGTCCTCCTCAGGGGTCCAGTCGTCCTGCGGCGTCAGCGCTTGGCCGGGGGCAGACCCAGGCCGACCGCGGCGATGATGTCCCGCTGGACCTCGTTGGTCCCGCCACCGAAGGTCAGGATCAGCGAGGAGCGGTGCATGCGTTCGATCCGGCCGCGCAGGGCCGCGCCGGGCGAGCCCTGGCGGATGTGGGCCGCGCTGCCGAGGACCTCCATCAGCAGCCGGTAGGCCTCGGTGGCGAACTCGGTGCCGAAGACCTTCGTGGCCGAGGCGGTGGCCGGGGCCGGCTGCTGCTCGACGGTGGTGGCGATCTTCCAGTTGACCAGCTTGAGGAACTCGGCACCGGCGTGCACGCGGGCCAGGTGGTGGCGCACCCACTCCTGGTCGAGCACCCGCCGCCCGTCGGTGAGCCGGGTTTCCCGCGCCCACTCCAGGACCTCCTCCAGCGCGGAGCGCAGCGGCGCGGCGGAGGTGAGCGCGACCCGTTCGTGGTTGAGCTGGTTGGTGATCAGCGGCCAGCCCTCGTTCTCCCCGCCCACCAGCGACGACGCGGGCACCCGCACATCCTGGTAGTAGGTCGCGCTGGTGGTCGGCCCGGCCATCGTGCGCACCGGGGTCCAGGAGAAGCCGGGCGAGTCGGTGGGCACGACCAGGATGCTCAGCCCGCGGTGCTTCCTGGCCTCGCGGTCGGTGCGGCAAGCCAGCCACACGTAGTCGGCGTACTGGATCAGGCTGGTCCACATCTTCTGCCCGTTGACCACGTACTCGTCGCCGTCGCGGTCGGCGGTGGTGCGCAGCGAGGCCAGGTCGGTCCCGGCCTCGGGTTCGGAGTAGCCGATCGCGAAGTGGACCTCCCCGGCGGCGATCTTCGGCAGGTAGTGGGCCTTCTGCTCCGGGGTGCCGAAGCGCATGATGGTCGGGGCGATGCTGTTGAGCGTCAGGAAGGGCACCGGAGCGCCCGCGATCGCCGCCTCGTCGGTGAAGATCAACTGGTCGAGGGTGCTGCGGTCCTGCCCGCCGTACTCGGCGGGCCAGCCCAGCGCCAGCCAGCCGTCGGCACCCATCTGCCGCACCACCTGGCGGTAGGCCTCGCCGTCGCCGTAGTCGCCGTGCGCGGTCAGCTCGGCGCGGATCTCGGGTGTCATGAGCTTGTCGAAGTACCGCCGCAGCTCCTCGCGCAGCTCCTCCTGCTCGGACGTGTAGGCGATGCGCATGCACCCCTCCTGCGATCGGACGCGTGTGGAACATGTTTCAACAACCATAAGCCCGGCGGGGTGCTCAGGTCGACAAACTCGCTTGTGTAGTGGGGATCTGGCTCCGAACTTGGTTCTCATAACGAGTTCTAGGGAGAGGCGGGGGAGCGAGGACGCACCGATCGGAGCAGTGACGCTGGGTCGAATGGCTCGTTGTGCAGTCGGACGCAGTGCCCGAACCGGATTGCCAAGAACGAGTTGCACGCACTTTGAGTTTCGATCAGCGGAGTTCTGCGGGGTTTTCCCGACGACCTTGCCACTTTGAGAGAACACGTTCTACTGTGTTGTGGGTTACAGGACCGGCGCGAGCGCACGACGGAGGAGTGGTGGTGCGGAGCCTGGAGGGCAAGGTCGCGATCGTCACCGGGGCAGGCGCCGGGTTGGGGCGGGCGGAAGCGCTCGCGCTGGCCCACGCCGGGGCCGCGGTGGTGGTCAACGACGTCACCGAGCGCGCCTCGGACGTGGTGGCCGAGATCGAGGAGTTCGGCGGTGGAGCTGTCGCGGTGCACGGTGACGTCTCGTCCAGCGCGACAGCCGAGGAGCTGGTGTCCACCGCGCGGCAGCGGTTCGGCGGGCTGCACGTGGTGGTCAACAACGCCGGGGTGCTGCGGGACCGGATGCTGTTCAAGATGACCGACCAGGAGTGGGACGACGTGATCCGCGTCCACCTGCGCGGCCACTTCCTGCTGTCCCGCAACGCCGCCGCGTACTGGCGCGACCAGTACAAGGAGACCGGGACGACCAGCGGCAGCCTGATCAACACCGCCTCGGAGGCGTTCCTGCTCGGCGCGGCCGCGCAACCGAACTACGCCGCGGCCAAGGCCGGGGTCGCCGCGCTCACCGTCTCCACCGCGCGTGCTCTCGCGCGCATCGGCGTGCGGGCCAACGCGATCTGCCCGCGGGCCCGCACCGCGATGACCGAGGAGGTGTTCGGCCCGGCGCCGGAGGAAGGTGTCGACCCGCTGTCCACGGACCATGTCGCACCGCTGGTCGCCTACCTGGCCTCGCCCGCCGCGGAGCGGATCAGCGGGCAGGTCTTCGTCGTGCACAGCGGGATGGTCGCGCTCATGTCCGCACCCACCGTCGAGCAGCGGTTCGACACCAGCGGTCCGCTGTGGACGCAGGACGAGCTGGCCGGCACCCTCGGCGCCTACTTCGCCGACCGGGACCCGGAGCGCACCTTCGCCGCCGCAGAACTGATCTCCCTCCCCTAGGAGGACCACGGGAGCGCGGAGCTCCCCCGGACGCAGCACAACTGGCCGAACCCGCCGTGCAGGGAGGACTTCCGATGGCGCTCACCGTGCAGCAGCACCGCGACGCTGCTGGGCTCAAGGACGGATTGCTGCTGGTCGACGGCCAGTGGCGGCAGGCCCGCGCGGGCCGGACCTGGACCCACCACCACCCGGCGACCGGCGAGGTCATCGGCGAGATCGCCGTGGCCGACGCCGAGGATGTCGACGAGGCGGTGCGGGCCGCGCGGCGCGCCTTCGACGAGGGGCCGTGGCCGACGCTGCGGGTGGGGGAGCGCTCCCGGCTGCTGCGCCGCTGCTCGGACCTGTTGCGCGAGAACGCTGATGACCTGCGGGCCCGGCAGGCGCTGGACAACAGCGTCCCGCTGTCGTTCGCCACTGTCTACGCGGGCTCGGTCGACGTGGCCGCCGACGTCTTCGACCACCACGCCGGTTGGATCGACAAGGCCGGTGGTGAGACCTTCCCGCCGTACCAGGGCGGTGACCACCTGGCGATGACCCTGCGCGAACCCGTCGGTGTGGTGGCCGCGGTGCTGCCGTGGAACGCGCCGTTCCTGCTGTTCGCGCAGAAGGTCGCGCCCGCGCTGGCCGCCGGGTGCACGGTGGTGCTCAAGCCGTCCGAGCACGCGACGTTCAGCGTGCTGCGCATGGTGGAACTGCTGCAGGAGGCCGGGGTCCCGGACGGCGTGGTCAACGTCGTCACCGGTCCCGGCGACCCGACCGGCGAAGCGCTGATCACCCACCCGCTGGTGGACAAGGTCAGCTTCACCGGCAGCCGGGAGGTCGGCCGCCGGGTCGTCGAGGCCTCGGCGGGCACCATGAAGCGGGTGTCGCTGGAGCTCGGCGGCAAGAGCCCGGCGATCGTGTTCCCGGACGCCGACGTGGGACTGGCTGGGATGACCGCGATGGGCATGGTCACGCTCGGGTTGTCCGGGCAGGCGTGCGTGGCGACCACCCGGGCGCTGGTGCACCGCGACGCCTACGACGAGTTCATCGGCGCCGCCGAGATGATCGCCGGGTCGGTGACCTACGGCGACCCGTTCGACCCTGGCGTGCTGTCCAGCCCGCTGATCAACCAGCGGCAGCTGGAGCGGGTTCTCGGCTTCGTCGAGCAGGGCCAGCAGGAGGGCGCTCGGCTGGTCACCGGCGGGGCGCGCTCCGACGGCGACCTGACCGCCGGGAACTTCGTGCAGCCGACCATCTTCGCCGACGTGGCCAACTCGATGGCCATCGCCCAGCAGGAGATCTTCGGGCCGGTGCTCGCGGTGGTGCCCTTCGACGACGAGGACGAGGCGGTGCGGCTGGCCAACGACACCGAGTACGGCCTGGGTGCCGGGGTGTACACCAAGGACGTGCAGCGGGCGTTCCGGGTGGCCAAGCGGCTGCGCGCCGGAACGGTCGGCATCAACGGCTTCCAGGTGGAGCCGCACCTGCCCTTCGGCGGGTACAAGCAGTCCGGGCTCGGCCGGGAGGGCGGGCGCTCGTCGTTCGAGGCCTACACCGAGCTCAAGACCGTCCTGCTGCCGCTGACCGAGGAGATGATGTGACATGAGGTTGGCGGGCAAGGTAGCCATCATCACCGGTGCGGCGCGTGGGCAGGGTGCGGCGGCCGCGCGGCGGTTCGTCGCCGAGGGCGCCCAGGTGCTCATCGCCGACGTGGCGGACGAGGCGGGCAAGGCGCTGGCCGACGAGCTCGGCCCCGCCGCCACCTACCAGCACCTGGACGTCTCCTCCGAGGACGACTGGGTCGACGCGGTGCGCGCGGCGGGCGAGCTGGGCCGGATCAACGTGCTGGTGAACAACGCCGGGGTGCTGCACTTCTCGGAGCTGGCCGACACCAGCCTGGCCGACTACGAGCGGGTGATCCGGGTCAACCAGGTCGGCACCTTCCTGGGCATGCGGGAGGTGGTCCCGGCGATGTCCGACGGCGGCGGCTCCGTCATCAACGTGTCCTCTGTGGAGGGGATCGGCGGGATGCCGCTGATGGTGGCGTACGCGGCGAGCAAGTTCGCCATCCGCGGCATGACGAAGGTGGCCGCGGTGGAGCTGGGCAGGCACGGCATCCGGGTCAACTCGGTACACCCCGGGGCCATCGACACCCGGATGATCCCCGAAGCGGTGGGCGGGGAGGTGCCGATGGACCAGGTCGGCAAGCGGGTCGCGCTCGGGCGGGTCGGGCAACCCGAGGAGATCGCCGACCTGGTGGTGTTCCTGGCCAGCGACGAGAGCTCGTACTGCACCGGCGCGGAGTTCGTCGCCGACGGCGGTGCCACGGCAACGCACGCACTGGCCTGAGCACCAGTTGCGTGCCCACGCGACCGCAATCGAGACCAGGTCCCTGGCCTCCATCGGAATCGCGTGAACCCCACCTCCGAGGAGGCGGGCGCAAGACCTGCGATCAACGTGGATCGGGAGGTGGCGGGATGGCGGTGCGCAGCGCCGGTGCCGGTGCGTTCGCCCAGGTCGGCCGGATGGCCACGCTGGCCTGGGAAGTCCTGCGGGCCATGCCGCGGCGGCCGTTCCAGGTCCGCGAGGGCATCCAGCAGGCCTGGTTCTTCGCCAGCGTGACCATCCTGCCGACCGCACTGGTCGCGATCCCGTTCGGCGCGGTCATCGCGATGCAGCTCGGCTCGCTGACCCAGCAGATCGGGGCGCAGTCGTTCACCGGTGCCGCCAGCGCGCTGGCCATCCTGCAGCAGGCCAGCCCGCTGATCACCGCGCTGCTGGTGGCCGGGGCCGGTGGGTCCGCGGTGTGCGCGGACATCGGGGCGCGCACCATCCGCGAGGAGATCGACGCCATGGAGGTGCTGGGCGTCTCGCCGATCCACCGGTTGATCGTGCCCCGGGTGGTCGGCGCGATGCTGGTCTCCCTGCTGCTCAACGGGATGGTCAGCGTCGTCGGGGTGATGGGCGGCTACTTCTTCAACGTGATCCTGCAGGGCGGCACGCCCGGCGCCTACCTGGCCAGCTTCAACGCCCTCGCGCAGCTGCCCGACCTGTGGATCAGCGAGTTCAAGGCGCTGCTGTACGGGTTCGTGGCCGGGGTGGTCGCCGCCTACCGCGGGCTCAACCCGGCGGGCGGGCCCAAGGGCGTGGGTGACGCGGTCAACCAGGCGGTGGTGATCACCTTCCTGCTGCTGTTCCTGATCAACCTGGTGCTCACCGGGATCTACCTGCAACTCGTGCCACCGAAGGGGTTGTGAGCCGATGGCCGTCGTCGATCCGGTCGCCGCGTCCCCGCGGGGCCGCTTCCTGCGCGGGCCTGGCGACGCGCTCGCCGGTCTGGGCTGGCAGCTGTCGTTCTACCTGCGCGCCCTCGCGCTGGCCCCGGTCACGCTGCGCCGCTACTCGCGGGAGACCGCGCGGCTGCTGACCGAGGTGGTGTTCGGCAGCGGGGCGCTGGCCGTCATCGGCGGCACCCTCGGCGTGATGATCGGCATGACCGTGGCCACCGGCGCGGTGGTGGGACTGCAGGGCTACTCCTCGCTGGACCAGCTGGGCACCTCCGCGCTGACCGGGTTCATCGCCGCCTACTTCGACACCCGCGAGGTGGCGCCGCTGGCCGCGGGCCTGGCGCTGTCGGCGACCGTGGGCTGCGGGTTCACCGCGCAGCTGGGTGCGATGCGCATCTCCGACGAGATCGACGCGCTGGAGGTGATGGGCGTGCGCACCGTGCCGTACCTGGTGACCAGCCGGGTGCTGGCCGGGGTGACCGCGGTGGTCCCGCTGTACGTGGTGGGGCTGCTCGGCTCCTACTTCGCTTCCCGGCAGATCACCGTGTGGTTCTACGGCCAGTCCGCGGGCACCTACGACCACTACTTCCACCTGTTCCTGCCGCCGGAGGACGTGCTGTGGTCCTTCGGGAAGGTGATCGTGTTCAGCATCGCGGTGATCCTGACGCACTGCTACTACGGCTACACCGCGCGCGGCGGGCCCGCCGGGGTCGGAATGGCGGTGGGCCGGGCGGTGCGCACCTCGATCGTGCTGATCTCGGTGCTGGACTTCTTCCTCAGCCTGGCGATCTGGGGTTCCACCACGACCGTGCGGATCTCCGGATGAGGGGCGGCGGGGAGCGGCGCCGCTACCAGGCGCTCGGCATCGCGTTCCTGATCGCGGTCGGGATGTTCTTCGCGGGCACCACCGCGGTCTACCGCAAGGCGTTCACCTCGGTGGTGGCGGTGAGCCTGGAGACCGACCGGATCGGCAACCAGATGCGCGTCGGCGCGGACGTGAAGGCGCGCGGGGTGGTGGTAGGGGAGGTCCGCGAGGTGCGCGCGGTCGGCGACCACGCGGTGCTGGAGCTGGCGCTCAAGCCCGACCAGGCCGCGCTCATCCCGGCCGGTGCTTCGGCGCGGCTGCTGCCGAAGACGCTGTTCGGCGAGCGCTACGTCGCCCTGCAGATCCCCGAGGAGCCCGGCGCGCGGGTGCTGGCCGAGGGCGACGTGATCCCGCAGGACCGCAGCAGTTCGGCCATCGAGGTCGAGAAGGTCCTCAACGACCTGATGCCGGTGCTCCAGGCGGTGCAGCCGGAGAAGCTGTCCACGACGCTGACCGCCGTGTCGCAGGCGCTGGAGGGCCGGGGCGAGCAGCTCGGGGACACGCTGGTGCAGTTGGACAGCTACCTGGAACGGCTCAACCCGTCGCTGCCGGAGCTGGAGTCGGTCATCAGGCGCATCGACGACGTGGCCGACACCTACCGCGAAGCGGTACCGGACCTGGCGCAGGCGCTGGGCGACCTGACCACCACCAGCCGGACCCTCGCCGAGCAGCGCACGCAGCTGCAGCAGATGATCGGCGGCGTCACCAGCAGCGCCGAGGGGCTCGACCGGTTCCTGGCGCTGAACAAGGACAACCTGATCAACCTGACCAGCGCGTCGCGGTCCACACTGGAGCTGCTGGCCGAGTACTCGCCGCAGTACCCGTGCATGCTCAAGCAGTTCGCCGACTCCATCCCGACCGCCGAGGCGTCCTTCGGCAAGGGCACCGAGCACCCGGAGATCGCCAAGTTCACCATCGAGATCACCGGCAGCCGCGGCAAGTACCTGCCGGGGGTGGACGACCCGGAGTACCTCGACCAGCGGGGACCGCGCTGCTACCCGTGGGTCGAACCGCCGGACACCTTCCCGCAGTACCCGCCGGGCGGTCCGGTGCAGGACGGCTCGACGTTCCCGGAACCGCCGCTGGACCGCGACGAGGTGTTCCCGTGGGCCGAACCCGCCTCGACCACACCGCAGTCGGTGGTGAACGCGCCCGCTGAGCGGGAACTGCTCTCGACGCTGCTCGCCCCTCAGCTCGGCGTCGCCCGGGAGGACGTGCCGGGGTGGAGCGGGCTGCTGGTCGGACCGGTCTACCGCGGGGCCGAGGTGGAGGTCAGATGAGGTCGATCACCGCACCACTGCTCAAGCTGCTGCTGTTCGCGCTGGTCACGGTCGTGCTCACCGGGGTGCTGGCGATGACCATCGCGGCGTCGACGTCCAGCTCCTCGCACACCTACACCGCGCGGTTCGCCGACGCCTCCGGGCTCAACCTCGGCGACGACGTGCGGATGGCCGGGGTCAAGGTCGGCCGGGTCACCGGGTTGGAGGTGGTCGACGGCAGGCACGCGCTGGTCAGCTTCGACGTCGACGCGAACCGCCAGCTGCCCGGGGACGCCTCGGCGACGGTGAAGTACCGCAACCTCGCCGGGCAGCGGTACCTGTCGCTGGACGCGGCGCTGCGCGAGGGCGGTGCCGTGCTACCGCCGGGCAGCGAGATCCCGCTGGAGCGCACCCACCCGGCGCTGAACCTCACCGCGCTGTTCAACGGCTTCAAGCCGCTGTTCCAGGCGCTCTCCCCGGAGGACGTCAACCAGCTCTCCGGCGAGATCGTCCAGGTGCTGCAAGGCGAAGCGGGCACGGTGGACAGCCTGCTCGCGCACACCGCGTCGCTGACCACCACCCTGGCCCGCAAGGACGAGGTGATCGGGCAGGTGATCGACAACCTCAACACCGCGGTCGGCGCGGTCAACGCGCGCGGCCCGCAGCTGGGGGAGCTCATCGGCTCGCTGCAGCAGCTGACCAGCGGGCTGGCCGAGCAGCGCGAACCGGTCGGCGAGGCCATCTCCGCGCTGGACGAGCTGGCCGGGACCACCGGCGACCTGTTGGCGCAGGGGCGGGAACCGCTGCAGCGCAACATCGCCGAGCTCGAGCGGTTCACCACCGTGCTCAACGCCGACCTGCCCGAGCTGGAGCACCAGCTGCAGACCGTGCCGGACCGGCTGAACGCGCTGACCCGCACGGTCAGCTACGGCAGCTGGTTCAACTTCTACCTGTGCCGGATGTCGGGCACCGTCGGGATCTCCGAGCTCAACATCAAGGTCCCGATCCTGCCCGCGCCGCCGTCGGAGATGCCGGAGAGGTGCCAGTCGTGAAGCCGTTGCGGGAGCGGAACCAGGTGGTCGTCGGGGTGGTGGCGGTCGTGCTGCTGGTGCTGGTCACCGGCGGGGCGTTCTTCGCCAACGACCTGCCGGTGCTCGGTGGGCGCACCTACCAGGCCTACTTCACCGAGTCGGCCGGGCTGGCCGCGGGCAACGACGTGCGGATCGCCGGCATCCGCAGCGGCGAGGTCACCGACGTGTCGCTGGAGGGCAACCGGGTGCTGGTGTCCTTCCGCGTCGACGACGAGCAGATCGGCGACCGCAGCCGGGCCGGGATCGAGATCAAGACGCTGCTCGGCGAGAAGTTCCTGGCGCTGCGACCGGAGGGCGCGCAGGAGCTGTCCGAGCCGATCCCGGTGCAGCGCACCACCGCACCGTTCGACATCCCCGACGCGCTGGACCAGCTCACCCGCACCGCCGAGCAGGTCGACAGCCAGCAGCTGGCGGAGAGCTTCCGGGTGCTGGCCGACACCTTCCGCGGGGCACCGGAGCACTTCGGCGCGGCGGTGGACGGGCTTTCCGCGCTGTCGCAGACCGTCTCCTCGCGCGACCAGCAGCTCACCGAGCTGCTGCGCAGCACCAGCGGCGTGAGCGAGATCGTCGCCAACCGCGACGAGCAGGTGCAGCGGTTGGTCGCCGACGGCAACCTGCTGCTGACCGAGCTGCAGGAGCGCCGCGGCGCGATCTCCTCGCTGCTGAGCGGAACGCAGCGGCTCGCCGACGAGCTGCGCGGCCTGGTCGCCGACAACCAGGCACAGCTGCGGCCGACGCTGGACCAGCTCACCCAGCTGACCGAGATGCTGCAGCGCAACCAGGACGACCTGGGCCGCACCATCGAGGCGATGGCGCCCTACGTGCGCGGGTTCAACAACACCGTCGGCAACGGGCGCTGGTTCGACGGCTACATCTGCGGGTTGCTCCCGCCCCCGATCAACGCCGGGCCGCTGCAGACGAACACGACCTCCTGCGAGCTCCCGGTGCCGACCCGACCTGTCGGAGGTGGCTGATGTCCAAGCGGCGATCCACCGCGGGAGCGCTGCTCACCCTCGGGTGCGCGCTGGTGCTGTTGGCCAGCGCGGGCCTGTGGTGGGTGTTCAGCGACCCGGGCAAGCAGCTCACCGCCTACTTCGACAAGGCCGTCGGCGTCTACCCCGGGTCGAGCGTGCGGGTGCTCGGCGTCGAGGTGGGCAAGATCGACGCCGTGGTGCCGGAGGGCGAGGTCGTCCGGGTGGACCTGCACGTGGCCGACGACGTGCAGGTGCCCGCCGACGTCAAGGCGGTGGTGGTGGCGCCGAGCCTGGTCAGCGACCGGTACGTGCAGCTCACCCCGGCCTACTCCGGGGGCCCGGAGCTCGCCGCCGGTGCGGTGCTGGACCGGGACCGCACCGCGACCCCGGCCGAGCTGGACGAGCTCTACCGCAGCGCCAAGACGCTCGCCGAGGCGCTCGGGCCGGACGGGGCCAACAGCACCGGCGCGCTGACGGACGTGCTCAGCACCTCGGCCGAGGCGCTGGAGGGCAACGGCGCGGACCTCAACGCCACCGTCGCGCGGCTCGGCGATCTCGCCGGAACCCTGCAGGACAACCAGGACGACCTGTTCGCCACGGTGGACAACCTGAACCAGTTCACCGCCGCGCTGGCCGCCAGCGACGGGCAGATCCGGGAGTTCAACGGCCGCCTCGCCGACGTCGCCGGGTTCCTGGCCAGCGAGCAGGACCAGATGGGTGCCGCGCTGGGCTCGCTGTCCACCGCGCTGGGCGAGGTCTCGACGTTCATCCGGGACAACCGCGGGCAAATCGCGTCCAACGTGGACAACCTGACCGGGGTGACGCAGGCGCTGGTGGACCAGCGCGAAGCCCTGGGCGAGGTGCTCGACGTGGCGCCGCTGGGCGCGACGAACTTCATCAACGCCTACGACGCGGCCTCCGGCACGGTGACCGTGCGCGGGCACCTCAACGAGCTCACCCACCCGCCGGTCCTGATGGTGTGCAAGCTGATCCAGCACAGCCTGCCGGAACCGCTCCCCGAGGGCCTCAAGCAGACGTGTGACGAACTGGCCCCGGTGCTGGACGGCCAACTCGGCCTCCCGTCGGTAGGCGAAGCCCTGCACCACCTCCAACAAGGCGAGCTACCACCCCTGCCACTGCCGCTGGTCGACGCGGCCCGAGAAGGGGGTTCGCAGTGAAGCGGTGCGCGTTGGTCGTGGTCCTGCTGCTGGTGTCCGGTTGCTCGGCGGGCGGGTTCACCGGGCTCTACAACGCGCCGCTGCCCGGCGGGGCGGAGCTGGGCGACCGGCCCTACCGGGTCAGCGCGCAGTTCGCCGACGTGCTGGACCTGGTGCCGCAGTCCAGCGTGAAGGTCAACGACGTGCCGGTCGGCCGGGTGGAGCGCATCGAGCTCGGCCCGGACAACACCACGGCGGTGGTTACCATGTCGGTCAACGGTGACGTCCGGCTGCCCGCCAACGCCGACGCCCGGCTGCGGCAGTCCAGCCTGCTGGGGGAGAAGTTCGTCGAGCTCGCCGCCCCCGCGCAGCCCGCACCCGCCGAGCTCGCCGACGGCGCGGTGATCCCGCTGGAGCGCACCAACCGCAACCCGCAGGTCGAGGAGGTGCTCGGCGCGCTGTCGATGCTGCTCAACGGTGGCGGGGTGGCGCAGCTGCAGGACATCGTGCGGGAGCTGAACACCGCCTTCACCGGCAACGAACCGGAGATCCGCTCGCTGCTGTCCAACCTGGACGAAGCGGTGTCCAGGTTGGACGCCCAGCGGGAGGACATCACCAGGGCCATCGACGGGCTCGGCCGGTTGTCGGTGACGCTGCGCGAGCAGACCGGCACCGTCGCGAAGGCGCTGGACGAGATCGGGCCAGGTCTGGAGGTGCTCAACGAGCAGCGCGACCAGCTGGTGGCGATGCTGCAGTCGCTGGACCGGCTCTCCGGCGTCGCGGTCGACACCGTCAACCGCAGCAAGGACGACATGCTCGCCGACCTGCACGCGCTCGCCCCCACCCTGCAGCAGCTCGCCGACACCGGTGAGGCGCTGCCGGACGCGATCGGCCTGTTGGCGACCTACCCGTTCCCGGAGTACGCGATGAAGCCGCTCAAGGGCGACTTCGTCAACGCCGACGTCCGCTTCGAGCTGGACCTGAGCAGCATCGTGGAGAACCTCTCCCGCTCCTCCGGGCCGCTGCTACCGATCCCCGGCCTGTCCGACGCCGGGCAGCCCGGACTGCGGCTGCCGCCACCGGTTCCGCCGCTGCCACCGCTGCCGCTGCCCGCTCCGGAGCCGCAGCTGCCCGTCCCACCGCTGCCGGGAGGCCAGTGATGTTCAGCCGCAAGACCAAGGTGCACCTGGCGCTGTTCCTGGTCCTTGCCGTCGTCGGCATCGGCTACACCGGCGGCCGGTACGCCGGGCTGGACCGGTTCTTCGGCGGCAACGGCTACGCGGTGACCGTGCGGCTGGCTGACTCCGGCGGCCTGTTCACCAACTCCGAGGTCACCTACCGGGGGGTCGCCGTCGGCCGGGTCACCGCGATGCGGCTGACCGGCTCCGGGCTGGAAGCCGACCTGCACATCGACGACTCGGCCCCGCCGATCCCGGCCGACACCCGCGCGGTGGTGGCCAACCGGTCGGCGGTCGGCGAGCAGTACTTGGACCTGCGGCCGGAGCGCGACGGCGGCCCGCACCTGGCGGACGGGGCGGTGATCGCGCAGGAGCGCACCGAGGTGCCGCTGCCGCCGGAGTCGCTGCTGGTCGACCTGGACCGGCTGGTCGGCAGCGTCCCGGTGGAGGACCTGCGCACGGTCGTCGACGAGGTCGGTACCGCCTTCGAGGGCTCCGGCGCGCACCTGCAGCGGCTGCTGGACGCGGCCAGCTCGGTCACCGCCGCGGCCGACCAGCACCTTCCGCAGACGACCGGACTGCTCGCCAACAGCGACGTCGTGCTGCGCACCCAGCAGGAGCAGGCCGCGGAGATCAAGACGTTCAGCAGCGGGTTGCGGGAGATCTCCGGGCAGCTGGCGGAGTCCGACCCGGACCTGCGCGGGATCATCCGCGACGCGCCCGCCGCCGGGCACGAGGTGCAGGCGCTGCTGGACAGCGCGGGTACCGACTTCGGGGTGGTGGCGGCGAACCTGCTGACCACGATGAAGGTCACCGAGGTGCGCACCGAGGGCGTGGAGCAGCTGCTGGTGGCGCTGCCGGTGATCTCGTCGTTCTCGCACAGCCTGTCTCCGGACGGCACCGGGCACCTCGGCCTGGTGCTGAACTTCTTCAACCCGATGGCCTGCACCCGCGGCTACGAGGACACCCCGCGCCGCCCGGGCAGCGAGACGGCACCCGGCCCGATCAACCCGGACCTGCACTGCGCCGAGCCCCCGGGCAGCGTGATCAGCGTCCGCGGGTCCCAGAACGCGCCGCGCCAGCCGGTCCCGGACCCGGTGCCCGCCCCGCCGCCGTACAACCCGTGATCGCGCACCTGGTGGCGGAGCGGCGGCGAGAAGTTGATAATTTGTTGAACATGCAGGTGGAGCGACTGGAGTACGGCTCGTCCGAGGTGCGCGCGAGGGGTGGTGCCTGGTGCGCCGCGGTGCTGCTGGCCGGTGCCGGGCTGACCGCGCTGCTGGTCGCCGGGTGCGGATCGGGTGGTTCGACCAGCTCCGACCCCAGCAGCGGGACCTCGACGTCGGCCGACGAGGCCGCCCCGCTGCCGGTCGTGGACCCCGTCGAGGAGGACGAGCCGGACGCCGGTTCGGAGAAGGTCGACGTCCCGGGTGGCGCGGCGCCGCTGATCGTCCGGGCCAACGGCACCGCGCTCACCGAGGACTGCCGGTCCCGAAAGGTCGTCGTGCTGGCCAACGATGCTGACCTGACCCTGCACGGGGCCTGCTCGCTGGTGAAGGTCCAGGGCAGCAACGCCACCGTCGAGGTGGGCTCCGCGCAGAAGATCATCGCGGTCGGCACCGGCAGCACCGTGCACTACGCCACCGGCCAACCGCACGTGGTCAACAAGGGCGACAACGACGTCTCCCCGGGGGGTGCCGCCACCCCCTGACCCGACCTCAGGCGGGTTTTTGCCCGAAGTGGACCGTCTTGGCGGTGAGCAGGAACAGGTCCGGGCGCTGGTCGATCCCCATCGGGTCGGCCGGGTCCAGCAACCGGTCCAGCGCCGCCAGGTCCTCCGCGGCCAGGTGGTCGTGCAGGCCGTGGCGGTAGCGCTCGACCGTTCCGCACAGCCACCGCCGGGCGCCGTCGGCCAGCGGTGCCGGGCGGTCGACCAGGAAGGTCCTGCTCCGGGTGCCGTCGAGACCGGCCGTGCGCAGCATGTCCGCCCAGGTCTCCACGGTCGCGACCGAGCCAGGCAGCTCGGAGCGCATCTGGTTGAACCGCTCGGACATCGCCGCGTCGAGGCGGGACTGCAGCCCGGGGCGGCCGAAGCCGAGGTCGTGCGGCAGCCAGCGGGTCGGCAGCCCGCCCTCCACGACCGCCAGCACGCCGCCCGGTGCCAGCAGCCGCGCCAACCGGTTCAGCGCGTCCTGCTGGTCGCCGACGTGGTGCACGGTCTGCGCGGTCCAGATCAGGTCCGCGGTGCCCAGCTCGCCCAGCCCGTCCGGGAACTCGGCGACCCGGGTGCGCAGCTCGACGCCGAGCCGCTCCGCCCGCTGCTCGGCCCGCGCCAGCAGCTCCGGGCTGCCGTCGACCGCGGTCACCTCGGCCTTGGGGAACGTCGCCGCCAACTGGCAGGCGGCCACGCCGGGGCCGCTGCCCACGTCCAGGACGCGCTGCGGCTCCAGGTGCGCCAGCTCGGCCAGCGCCTGCTGCACGTAGGGCTGGTGGGCCTCCGCTTCGAGTTCGAGCACGTCGGCCATGGCGGCCCAGTCGAGGTCGGTCATCTGCACTCCAATCGGGGATGGTCTGGCCCACGGTGCGCCCGCGCTCGACGATTTGACAAATCTTGTTGCCATTCCTGCAATGGATGGGTGGACGAAGTGCTCGCCGCGGTGGGACCGCGCCTGAAAGCCATCCGCCAGCAGCGCAACTGCACCCTGGCGGCGCTGTCGGAGAAGACCGGGATCTCGGTCAGCACGCTCTCGCGCCTGGAGTCGGGGCAGCGCAGGCCGAGCCTGGAGCTGCTGCTGCCGATCGCCCAGGCCCACCAGGTGCCGCTGGACGAGCTCGTCGGCGCGCCGCCGGTCGGCGACCCGCGGGTGCGGATGAAGCCGATCAAGCGCGGCGACGCCACCACGGTGGTGCCGCTGACCCAGCAACCGGGCGGGCTGCAGGCGTTCAAGATGATCATCAGCCCGGAGCGCAGCGAACCCGACCCGCGCACCCACGAGGGCTACGAGTGGCTGTACGTGCTGAGCGGGAAGCTGCGGCTGGTGCTGGCCCAGCACGACGTGGTGCTCAAGGTCGGGGAGGCCGCCGAGTTCGACACCCGCCTCCCGCACTGGTTCGGCAGCACCGGCGAGGCGCCGGTCGAGGTCCTCAGCCTCTTCGGCCCCCAGGGCGAGAAGATGCACGTCCGCGCCAAGCCGCGGACCTCGTAGCGGGCTCTCCGGGCACCATCCGGCGCACCACCCACTCCCGTCCCACCCGCACCTGTTTGCCCAGCTGGACGGGTGGGGCATTCCCATACTGGGAGCGCGGTACTCGACGGCGGCGAGTCGGGGAGGAGTGCGTGATGGGGCGCGCGGTAGGGATCGACCTGGGGACCACGAACTCCGTGGTGGCCGTGCTGGAGGGCGGTGAAGCGACGGTGATCGCCAACTCCGAGGGCTCGCGGACCACGCCCTCGGTGGTGGCTTTCGCGAAGAACGGTGACCTGCTGACCGGGCAACCGGCGAAGAACCAGGCGGTCACCAACGTGGACCGCACCATCCGGTCGGTCAAGCGGCACATGGGCACCGACTGGAAGGTCCAGATCGACGACAAGTTTTACACCCCGCAGGAGATCAGCGCCCGCGTGCTGATGAAGCTCAAGCGGGACGCGGAGTCGTACCTGGGCGAGGAGGTCACCGACGCGGTGATCACGGTGCCTGCGTACTTCGACGACTCGCAGCGGCAGACCACCAAGGAAGCGGGCCAGATCGCCGGTCTCAACGTCCTGCGGATCATCAACGAGCCGACCGCGGCGGCGCTGGCCTACGGCCTGGAGAAGGGCGAGAAGGAGCAGACCATCCTGGTCTTCGACCTGGGCGGCGGCACCTTCGACGTGTCCCTGCTCGACGTCGGTGAGGGGTTGGTCGAGGTCAAGGCCACCTCCGGCGACACCCACCTGGGTGGTGACGACTGGGACGAGCGCATCGTCGAGTGGCTGGTGGAGAAGTTCAAGTCCTCGTCGGGCATCGACCTGACCAAGGACCGGATGGCCAT
>NZ_JBEPDU010000022.1:0-106907 GCF_040300525.1 Saccharopolyspora sp. NPDC000359
GCCGGATGCGGCTCTTCTCCCGGTTCGGCAGGCCGGAGGGCATCGGCCCGGCGGGCACCAGCAGGGTGGGCAGGTGGCCGAAGGCCAGCGCGCCGATGAGCAGCCCCGGCACGATCTTGTCGCACACGCCGAGCAGCAGCGCCCCGTCGAACATCTCGTGGGACAGCGCGACGCCGGTGGCCATCGCGATGACGTCGCGGGAGAACAGCGACAGCTCCATGCCGGTGCGGCCCTGGGTGATCCCGTCGCACATCGCGGGCACCCCGCCGGCGAACTGCGCGACCCCACCGGCGTCCCGGACCGCGTCCTTGATCCACGCCGGGAACTCGGCGTAGGGCTGGTGCGCGGAGAGCATGTCGTTGTAGGCCGACACGATCGCGACGCCGGGCTTCACCGCGCCTCGCACGGCGAGCCGGTCGGGACCGCTGCACGCGGCGAAGCCGTGCGCGAGGTTGCTGCACGGCAGTTCGGTGCGCGCCGGGCCGACGGCGGCTGCCGCGCGGATGCGCTCCAGGTACGCGGAGCGGGTGGGGGCGCTGCGTTCGGCGATGCGCTCGGTGACCTGCTGGACGACGTGCTGCACTGACCGCGCCATGGATCGCCTCCGGATGAGATCTCGAAACCGGGCGACAACACTGGCGCCACATGACCGCAATCACACTAACGGGTGTGCGCTGGATTTCACAATCGATCCAGCTCTTCAGGATTCCGCCCCCGCGCTGTCGGACCGGTGCGCGATCATGGGTGCCAACGGGTGAGCGGGAGGAGTGGAGATGCGGATGCGCGCGCTGGCGCTGGTGTCGTTGACCGCCGTGCTGGCGGGCTGCGGTCAGGACGCGGAGATCACGCAGAACGTGGTGCCTCCGCAGCCGCCCGCCCCCGCCACGTCCGCCGCGCCCCCGGCGCCGTCGGCGGGCACCTCGGTGGAGCTCTCCACCTCGCCGACCCTGGTGCAGGTCCAGCAGCGCCGCCGGTTGCTGGTCGGGGTGCGCAACGACGCTCCGTCGGCCTTCCTCAGCCGCGACCCGGCAGGCGGCTACCAGGGCTTCGACGCGGAGATCGCGCGCGATCTCGCCCAGCGGATCGGCCTGCCGCCCGGAGCGGTGCAGTTCCGGCGCCTGCCGCCGACGCAGTTGCGCGACGCGGTGCTGTCCGGTGACGTCGACCTGCTGCTCGGCAGCACGGCCGAGGTCCCGCAGCTGGCCGAGGTCGGGCCGTACGTGGTCGCCGACTCCGCGCGGAACCTGGTGGTCAAGGCGGATGACCAGCTGCTGGCCGAGGAGCTGCGGCGGATGCTCGACGCCGCCGTCGCCGACGGGTCCTGGCAGCGCGCCTACGACTCGACGCTCGGCGCAGCCGGGATCGAGGCACGACCCGGTTCCTGATCCCGCGCCGACGACGTGAGCTTGCCTGCTCTCGGCGAAAAGCACGTGCCGACTGCGCGGTGGATCAGGAGACTCGAAACCGACGTCGCGTACGACGACGGTGCGGTCCCGCTCGGGCTGCGCCGGTCGGACCGATCGATGACTTGCGAGGAGCAACCTGACCATGACCGATTCCGCGACAGCGGATGTCGCCCGCGGCACCACACCACCGCGGGCGCCAGTGCTGATAGGTGTGCTGGTCGTCTCGGCGTTCGTGATGATCCTCAACGAGACGATCCTGAGCGTCGCGCTGCGCGACCTCTCCATCGACCTCGAGGTCAGCACCACGACCGTGCAGTGGCTGACCAGCGGTTTCCTGCTGACCATGGCCGTGGTCATCCCGACCACGGGGTTCCTGCTGGAGCGCTTCACCCCGCGCCAGGTCTTCCTGGCCGCCCAGACGATGTTCAGCGCGGGCACCCTGCTCAGCGCGCTGGCACCGGGTTTCGAGGTGCTGCTGGTGGGCCGCGTCGTGCAGGCGTTCGGGACGGCGGTGATGGTGCCGCTGCTGATGACCTCGGTGATGCGCCTGGTCCCGGCCGACAAGCGCGGCGCGACGATGGGCACGATCGCCATCGTGATCGCGGTGGCCCCGGCGATCGGCCCGACGATCGGCGGCGCGGTGCTGGGATCGCTGGGCTGGCGCTGGATGTTCTGGATCGTGCTGCCGCTGGCGCTGCTCGCGCTGGCCATCGGCGCGGTTTGGATGCGCCTGGACAGCGAGACGCGGGCGGTGCCGCTGGACCTGTTCTCGGTGCTGCTGTCGGCGCTGGGCTTCGGCGGGCTGCTCTACGGCCTGTCGTCGATCGGTGAGTCCGGCGGGGAGCACCAGGTCGCGCCGTGGATCCCGATCGTGGTCGGCGTGGTCTCGCTGGCTGGTTTCGCGGCGCGGCAGGTGCGCTTGCAGCGCCAGGACCGGGCCTTGCTGGACCTGCGCCCGCTGGCCAACCGGTCCTTCAGTGTCGCGCTGCTGCTGAGCGCCCTGCTGTTCATGTGCTTGCTGGGGGCGGGTGCGATCCTGCTGCCGCTGTACCTGCAGACGGTCCTGCACGAGTCGACGTTCGTCAGCGGGCTGGCGGTACTGCCGGGTGGTCTGGTGCTGGGTCTGCTGGGCCGCCCGGTGGGCCGGTTGTTCGACCGGTTCGGCGCGCGCCCGCTGGTGATCCCGGGTGCGGCGGCCATGGCGGTGTCGCTGTGCCTGTTCGCCGTCCTGGGGCCGGATTCGCCGCTGGCCGCGGTCATCGCGATCCACATCGTGCTCATGGGTGGCCTGGGCCTGATGATGACTCCGCTGATGACTGCGTCCCTGAGCGCGCTGCCCGACCAGCTCTACTCGCACGGCAGCGCGATCCTGGCGACGCTCCAGCAGGTCGCGGGCGCGTTCGGCACGGCGGTGTTCGTCACCGTCTCCGCCCTGGCCAGCAGCGGCGCCTCCGGTGCTCCGGACGTGTCCGGGCTGCGCACGGCGTTCATCGTGGCCGGTGGCATCGGTGTGCTCGCGTTCGTCACGTCCCTGTTCGTCCGGACGCCGGACCTGGCGCCGTCGGGCGAGGCGGCGGAGGAGCCGGACCGGGAGCCGACCCCGGTCCACTGATCACCGCTCCGGCGGACGGCCCGCTCACCTGCTGGGTGAGCGGGCCGCTGCCGCTTCAGCGGGCTTCGGCGAGCCGCTGCAGGCCGTCGAGCTGCCACTCGAGCTGCTGCTCGAAGGTCACCACCTCGGCCATCGGGTTCGGCTCGTTCAACCAGCGGATGTAGTGCGGGTACTCGCCGCCCGCCGCGATCCGCTCCAGGTAGGGCTGCACGGCTTCGGCCAGCGCGGCATCGGAGGCGAGCCCAGTCCGGTTGCGCATGGCGAGCTCCTCCAGCAGCGCGAGCCCGGAGCCGAAGACCTGCCCGAGCACCGTGTTGACGAAGCCGACGCGGGTGGCGGCGGGCAGACCGAGCTCGTCGACCGCGGCGAGGGCGGAGTCGTAGAGGCGCAGCGCGTTCGGGCCCAGTGGCGGGCGGCTGAACGCCAGCCGCGCGAACCACGGGTGCCGCCGCACCGCGGCCCACGCGGAGAGCCCCATCTCGCGCAGGCAGGTCCGCCAGTCACCGGGCGGCGGCACGGTGATCTCGCCGTAGACCTCGTCGACCATCAGGTCGGTCAGCCCGTCCTTGCTGCCGACGTAGCGGTACAGCGCCATCGGGCTGCGCGTGCCGAGCCGGTTCGCGATCGCCCGCATGGTGATCTCGCCCGACGGGCTCTCGTCGGCCAGTGCGACCGCGGCGGCGACGACCCGTTCGCGGCTGAGCTGTTCGGTGGCAGGTGGGGGCGGCGGCTCGTCGAACCAGACCAGGCCGCCCGGTGGTTTCGCAGCGTTCATTTGCCTCGGATGGTAGCCGCGTGTACAACGTACATCGTGAATGTACTACGTACACCAGCTTGTCCGGTCCTGGTGGTGGGCGGCGGTCTGGTCGGCCTGACCACCGCTCTCGTCCTGCGCCACCACGGTGTCGACGTGACCCTCGTGGAAAAGCGCGAGACGACCTCACCGCAACCCAAAGCGCGCCGGTTCCACGTGCGCAGCATGGAGGTCTTCCGCGAGCTCGGACTCGCCGACGCGGTCCGCGAGGCCGCGCGCGACCTCGCCGGGCACGACCACATGGCCGTCGGTCGGACCCTCGTCGAAGCCCGGCAGCTGCCGTTGCAGCTCCCCATCGGCTCGACCGGCGAGCCGGTCGAGATCAGCCCGGAACTGCCCTGCCTGGTGGCCCAGGACGTGCTGGAACCGGTCCTGCGGCAGGCGGCCGAGGACGCCGGGGCGGACGTCCGGTTCCGTACCGAGCTGACCTCGTTCGCCCAGGACGCCGACGGGGTCCGGGTCGAGCTGCACGACCACCGGACGGGGCGGGACAGCCAGCTCCGGGCGGACTTCGTGGTCGCGGCTGATGGCGCGCGCAGCCCGGTCCGCGCCGCGCTGGGCATTAACCGCTCGGGGCGCGGCGCCATCGGTGGGCCCAGCGTCACCGTCTACTTCCACGCCGACCTCTCCGAGGTGGTCCGAGGCAGGGAGTTCAACCTCTGCCAGCTGGAGCACCCGGCCGCACCGGGCGGGCTGGCCTCGGTGGACGGGCGGTGGCGCTGGGTGTTCATGGCAGGTGGTGGCGAGGTCGAGCGGGACTGGCCCGAGTTGCTGCGCACCGCGCTCGGCGTGCCCGTGCCGGACCTCGAAGTCCGCAGCGTCCTGCCCTGGCAACCGGAAGTGCTGGTCGCCGACCGCTACTCGGACGGGCGGGTGCACCTGGTGGGCGACGCCGCCCACGTGATGCCGCCGTTCGCCGCGCTCGGCGCGAACACCGGCATCGCCGACGCGCACAACCTCGGTTGGAAGCTCGCCGCGGTGCTCTCCGGCGAGGCTGCGCCCGCGCTGCTGAACAGCTACGACGCCGAGCGGCGCCCGGCCGGGTGGTTCGCCGCGGACCAGTCGAGCCGACGCCAGCCGGGCGTGGCGGCCGAGCCCGACCCGACGCTGGCCGACCCGTTCGTGCTGGGCGCGGGCGGTTACCAGTACCCGGCGGGAGCGTTCGCGGACGGCCCGGTCGATCCCGAACCGGTCACCGAGTTCGCCCCGGCCGGGCGGGTCGCCACCCGCATCCCGCACCGCTGGCTCGAGCCCGGGGTGTCCACCCTGGACATCGCTGGCCCGGGGTGGGCGCTCGCAGTGGCCGACCACCCGCAGCGCTGGGCGGCCAACGGCATCCCGGTGCACCACGTGGACGCCGACTTCCTGGCCCCCGGCGAGGGGCTCCTGCTCCGCCCAGACCACGTGGTCGCCTGGCGCGGCACCGACCCCACCGCCCCGGCAACCGTCCGGGAGGAGCTGCTGGCGGGCTGACCCCCGCGAATCGCCGGTTCAGGTGAGGAGTGAAGGGCCCCTCCCACCGAGGTGCTCGGCGGGAGGGGCTCTGCAGCAGGAGAAGTGGTGGCGCTCAGTCGCCGGCGGTGGTTTCCGCCAGCGGTTTCGCGGCCGGGGCGAGCTGCTTGGTCTTCTTCGTGCGGCGGTTGCGCCGGTCCAGGTAGGTGGCGATCCCGGTCAGCAGCAGGCACATCGAGATGTAGATCGCTGCCACCACCAGGCTCACCGGGATGATCGGCCGGTCCAGCGTCGGGATGCCGCCGAGGTAGCGCGCGTAGTACAGCAGCTCCTGGTAGGTGATCAGGAAGCCCAGCGCGCTGTCCTTGAGCAGCACCACCAGCTGGCTGACGATCGCGGGCAGCATCATGCGCACCGCCTGCGGCAGCACCACGGTTCGCATGACCTGGTTCTTGCGCATGCCGATGGAGTAGGCCGCCTCGGCCTGCCCCTTCGGCAGGGCCGCCACCCCGGCGCGGAACACCTCGGCCAGCACCGAGCCGTTGTACAGCGTCAAGCCGAGCACGACCGACCAGTACTGGCCGAAGTTCACGCCCAGCGTCGGCGCCGCGTAGTACAGGAAGAAGATCAGGATGACCAGCGGGATCGCGCGGAAGAGCTCCACGACCGCCCCGCACGGCACCCGGATCCACGAGTGGTCGGAGAGCCGGCCGAGCGCGAACACCGCGCCGAAGGCAAGCGCCAGCACCGCGCCCATCAGGAAGGCCCGCGCGGTGTTCCACAGCGCGCCGAGCAGCTCCAGCTGGATCTGCTCGTAGAGCAGCCACTCCCACTTGCTCGCGTCGAACTGCCCGGTCTGGTAGAAGCGCACCACCACGTAGCCCAGCAGGCCCAGCACCACGACCGTGCTGACGATGCTGATCAGCCGGTTGCGCGCGCGGGCCCGCGGCCCGGGGGTGTCGAACAGGACGCTGCTCATCGGGACACGCTCCACCGTTTCTCGAAGCTGCGCTGCACCAGGGTCAGCGGGATGACCAGGATCAGGAACCCGACGGCGATCCAGACGAAGGCGTTGGTCGTCGGCTCACCCTGCTCGTTGAGGAACGGGATGACCGAGCCGACCTCGTTCACGCTGAACCCGGCCGCGACCGTGGTGTTCTTCAGCAGCGCGATCAGCACGCTGACCAGCGGCGGAACCGTGGCGCGGAAGGCCTGGGGCAGGATCACGTTGGTCAGCGACTGGCCGAAGCCGAGCCCGATGGAGCGGGCCGCCTCGGCCTGCCCGACCGGGACGGTGTTGATCCCCGAGCGCAGCACCTCGCAGACGAACGCCGAGGTGTAGATCGTCAGCGCGATCACCGCCGCGGTGAAGAACGGGAACTGGACCAGCTCCAGCTTGGGGTAGGCGAAGATGAAGAAGAAGAACACCAGCGTCAGCGGGGTGTTGCGCAGCAGCGTCACGTACCCGGTGCCGACCGCCCGCAGCGCCGGAACCGGGCTGACCCGCAACGTGGCCAGGACCGTGCCCAGCACCAGCGAACCCACCGCGGAGAGCAGGAAGAGCTCGATGGTGCGCAGGAAGCCCCTGGCGAGGACGTCGCCGTACTCCACCAAGATGTCGAACAATGCGTACTCCAGGAGGAACCGGAGGCCCGGGGCGCGGTGCGGCCCCGGACCTCCGATGACGGATCAGTAGCGGTCGACCTTGGGGGGCTCGGCGGTGCTGCCCGACTTGCCGAGGGTCGCGTCGTAGACGCGCTTCCACTCGCCGTCGGCGGCCGCCTGCTCCAGGATGTCGTTGACCTTGGCGCGCAGCGCGTTGTCCTCGCGGGACAGGCCGACGCCGTAGGGCTCCTCGGAGAACGGCTTGCCGACGACCTTCAGCTTGTCCGGGTCCTGGGCCGCGTAGCCCTTCAGGATGGCGTCATCCGTGGTAACCGCGTCCACCTGGCCGTCCAGCAGCTGCTGCACGCACTCGGAGTAGCGCTGGAACTCGACGATGTTCTGCGGCTCGGTAAGCTGCTCGTTCTTGACCTTCTGGATCGGCGTGGACCCGGTCGCCGAGCAGACCTTCTTGCCCTTGATCGACTCCTTGCCGGTGATGTCGGTGTTGTCCGCGCGGACCAGCAGGTCCTGCCCGGCCAGGTAGTACGGCCCGGCGAAGCCGACCTGCTCCTTGCGCTTGTCGTTGATCGTGTAGGTGCCGACGTAGTAGTCCACCTCGCCGGTGCTGATCGCCTGCTCGCGCGCGGTGGACGGGATCGGCTTGTAGTCGATCTGGGTGTTCGGGTCGAAGCCGAGCTGCGCGGCGATCAGCCGGGCGACCTCGATGTCGAAGCCGGAGTACTGGTTGGTCACCGGGTCCTTGTAGCCCAGCCCCGGCTGGTCCTCCTTGACGCCGACGACGACCCGGTTCCGCTGCTTCATCCGGTCGAACGTCGGCGACCCCTCGACCTGCACGTTCTGCGCGACGTCCTGCTGGACCTGCTGGTCACCGCCGCCCGGGCCGCCCTCGCGGCCGCAGCCGGACAGGGCCAGCGCCAGCGAGGCGGCCAGCACGGTCACCAACCGCATCTTCTTGGCTCGCATTACCTCTGCCTTTCTCCGCAGTGGTCACTCAGTGGGTGAGGATCTTGCCGAGGAAGTCCTTGGCCCGGTCGCTCTTCGGGTGGTCGAAGAACGCGTCCGGCTCGGCGTCCTCGACCACCTCGCCGTCGGACATGAACAGCACCCGGTGCGCGGCTCGGCGCGCGAAGCCCATCTCGTGCGTGACGACCACCATGGTCATGCCCTCGGCGGCCAGGTCGGTCATCACGTCCAGCACCTCGTTGACCATCTCCGGGTCCAGCGCCGAGGTCGGCTCGTCGAACAGCATCACCTTCGGCTTCATCGCCAGCGCCCGCGCGATCGCCACGCGCTGCTGCTGGCCGCCGGAGAGCTGCGCCGGGTACTTGTCGGCCTGGTTGGCGATGCCGACCCGCTCCAGCAGCTGCAGGGCGTTGTCCCGCGCCTCGGCCTTGCCCTGCTTGCGGACCTTGACCGGCCCCAGCGTGACGTTGTCCAGGATCGTCTTGTGCGCGAACAGGTTGAACTGCTGGAACACCATGCCGACGTCGGCGCGCAGCTCGGCCAGCGCCCGGCCCTCGGCGGGCAGCGGGACTCCGTCGATCTCGATGCGACCGGAGTTGATCGGCTCCAGCCGGTTGATCGCCCGGCACAGCGTCGACTTGCCGGAACCGGAGGGGCCGAGGACGACCACGACCTGCCCGCGGGGGACCTCCAGGTCGATCTCCCGCAGCACGTGCAAGGAACCGAAGTACTTGTCGACCGCGGACATCCGGATCATCGGGGTGTCCGTGGGAGCTGCGGTCATGCGAACTCCTGAACGCATCAAAGTGGATTCGTTGGCCGAAACTTAAGCCTCAACCGGGGGATAGTCCAGACGGAACGGACAGTGCGATGTTGCAACTAGGTTACGCTCCGCAGTCGCCCTTCGTGGGTGACCACTGACGCTCGGTAGTCGATCTGTGGTCAGGCTCCGCGCCGGGCGGGTGAATCCGCGATCTGACCAGGCGCTACCGTGGAACGGTGAGCACGAGGACGTACGAGATCCGCACCTTCGGCTGCCAGATGAACGTGCACGATTCGGAGCGGCTCGCGGGCATGCTGGAGGACGCCGGGTACGTGCGCGCCAGTTCGGGCGACGCCGACGTGGTCGTGTTCAACACCTGCGCGGTGCGGGAGAACGCGGACAACCGCCTCTACGGCACGCTCGGCCACATGCGCCCGGCCAAGGACCGCAACCCTGGCATGCAGATCGCGGTGGGCGGCTGCCTGGCGCAGAAGGACCGCGACACCATCGTCAAGCGCGCCCCGTGGGTGGACGTCGTGTTCGGCACCCACAACCTCGGTTCGCTGCCGACACTGCTGGAGCGCGCCCGGCACAACGAGGAGGCCGAGGTCGAGATCCTCGAGGCGCTCGACGTCTTCCCCTCCACGCTGCCGGCCCGCCGCGAGTCGGCCTACTCCGGCTGGGTGTCGGTGTCGGTCGGTTGCAACAACACCTGCACCTTCTGCATCGTGCCCGCGCTGCGCGGCAAGGAGAAGGACCGCCGACCCGGCGAGATCCTCGCCGAGGTGCAGGCCCTGGTGTCGGAGGGCGTGCTTGAGGTGACGCTGCTGGGGCAGAACGTCAACGCCTACGGCGTCGAGTTCGGCGACCGCTTCGCGTTCGGCAAGCTGCTGCGCTCCTGCGGTGAGGTCGAGGGCCTGGAGCGGGTCCGCTTCACCTCGCCGCACCCGCGGGACTTCACCGACGACGTGATCGAGGCGATGGCCGAGACGCCGAACGTCTGCCCGCAGCTGCACATGCCGTTGCAGTCCGGCTCCGACCGGATCCTGAAGGCGATGCGCCGCTCCTACCGCTCCGAGCGGTACCTGAACATCCTGCGCACCGTGCGCGAGGCGATGCCGGACGCGGCCATCACCACCGACATCATCGTCGGCTTCCCCGGCGAGACCGAGGAGGACTTCGAGGCGACGATGGAGGTCGTCCGGCAGGCCCGGTTCTCCAGCGCCTTCACCTTCCAGTACTCCAAGCGGCCCGGCACCCCCGCCGCGGAGCTGCCCGACCAGCTGCCGAAGGAGGTCGTCCAGCAGCGCTACGACCGGCTGGTCGAGCTGCAGAACGAGATCTCCTGGGAAGAGGGCAAGAAGCTGGTCGGCCGCCCGGTGGAGCTGCTGGTCGCCGAGGGCGAGGGCCGCAAGGACGCGGAGACCCACCGGCTGTCCGGTCGGGCCCGCGACGGGCGGCTGGTGCACTTCACCCCGACCGGTGCGGTGGACCGCGAGATCCGCCCCGGCGACGTCGTGCACACCACCATCACCCGTGCCGCCCCGCACCACCTGGTCGCCGACACCGACATCACCGCGCACCGGCGTACCCGGGCGGGCGACCACTGGGAGGAGGGCGTGCGGCCGAAGACCTCGGGCGTGACGCTGGGCCTGCCGTCCTTCGGGGCACCGGCCCCGCAGCCGATCGCGGAACAGGGATGTGCGTGTTGAGCGGAGTGCAGGACGTGATGAGCGAAGCCAGGAGCCAGCGACCGCAGCGGGCTCTGCTGAGCCGCATCGACCCGGGTGCCCGCGCGCTGGTGATCGCCTCGGTGATGCTGGTGCTGGTGCTGTCCTCGCTGCTGCCGTGGGCCGGCGACGCCGCGGGTTGGCAGGTGCTGACTGGTCAGGCGGACCCGGCGCTCAAGATCGGGCTGCTGCCCTGGCTGTTCGCGGTCAACTCCACGGTCATCGGCCTGGGCGTCGGCGCGCTGGCGCTGATCACTCGCCGCTGGGTGTTCGCCTTCGTGGCGGCCATGGCCGGGCTGGTGGTGTCCTTCGAGGGCATGATCGCGATCTGGTCCCGCCAGACCAGCGGCCAGCACGGCCCGGCGCTGGGCCTGATCCTCGCGGCGGCCTGCATGGTCACCCTGGCCGTGCTGTGGATGAAGGTCATCTGGACCCGCGACTGAGTTCCCCCAGCTGGAGGGGCAACGCGCCCGGCACCTCGGGCGTCCTATGAGCATGTCACGAGATCTCCGCTGGGACGGCGGGTACAACGTGCGCGACCTGGGTGGCCTGCCCACCACCGACGGGCGGCAGGTGCGCTGGGGCGCGGTGGTGCGCTCCGCCAGTCCGTCGTTCCTGACCGAGCAGGGCTGGGCCCAGCTCTGGGCGCACGGCGTCCGCACCACCATCGACCTGACCAGCGGGGGCGAGCTGCTCGCCGAACTCGCCCCGCGACCGGCGGGCCTGGTCAACCGCCAGATCCCGCTGGACCCGGTGCACGACACCGAGTTCTGGGGCTACTGGGGCAACGGCCTGCACGGCACCGCGCTCTACGTCCGGCCGTTCCTGGACCGCTTCCCGGAGCACACCGCGGCGGTCGTCAAGGCCATCGCGCACGCCGAACCGGGCGGCGTGCTGGTGCACTGCAGCGCTGGCCGGGACCGGACCGGGATCATCGCACTGGTGCTGCTGGCCTTCGCCGGTGTCGCCGCCGAGGAGGTCGTCGCCGACCACGACCTCAGCCACGCCCGGCTGCGGCCGCTGCTCGCCCGGCTCGGCCGACCGGACCACGAACCGGCGATCGACGAGGTCCTCGCCCGGCACGGCACCACCAAGCGCGAAGCGCTGCACGCGGCGCTCGACGGCTTCGACCCCGAGGCCCACCTCCGCGCAGGCGGCTGCACCGACGCCGACCTCGCGGCCCTGCGGGAGAGGCTGCTCGCGCCGCCAGCGTGACGGCGCGAGCCCACTGCTACCGGCTGGCGATCGCCTGCTCGGCCGCCGCCAGCCACTCCCGCCACTGGTCGGCCTGCTCCTGCGCCTTCTTCGCGCGACGCTCGTCGCCGGCCGCGCGCGCCTTCTCCGCCTGCGCCTCGAACTGCTCGACCCGCTCGCGGAACTGGTCGACGCGGGCCTGCGCTTCCGGGTCGGTGCGCCGCCACTGCTGGTCCGCGGCCGCGCGGACCTTGTCGGCCACCGCCCGCAACCGGCCTTCCAGCTCGCGCATCCGCTCCCGCGGCACCTTGCCGATCTCGTCCCACCGCTCCTGGACGCGGTGCAGGTGCGCCTGGGCGGCCTTGAGGTCGGCGGACGGGTCGATCTGCTCGGCCTCGACGAGCAGCTCCTCCTTGAGCTTGGCGTTCGCGGCGAACTCGGCGTCGCGCTCGGAGAACGCCTCCGAGCGGCGGCTGAAGAACCGGTCCTGCGCGCTGCGGAACCGCTGCCACAGCGCGTCATCGCTGTCCTTGGGCGCGCGCCCGGCCGCCTTCCACTCCGCCATCAGCTGCTTGTAGCGGTTCGCGGTCTCACCCCAGTCGGTCGACTCGGTCAGCGACTCGGCTTCCTCGACGAGCTCCTGCTTGCGGGCCTTGGACGCCGCGCGCTGCCGGTCGAGCTCCGCGAAGTGCGAGCCCCGGCGGCGGCTGAACGCGTCGCGCGCCTTGGAGAACCGTCGCCACAACTGCTCGTCGGTCTTGCGGTCGACCCCGCGGACCTTCTTCCACTCTTCGAGGATCTCCCGCAGCCGGTCGCCCGCGCTCTTCCAGTGCGTGGCCTCGGCGGCGATCTGCTCGGCCTCGGCGACCAGCGCCTCCTTGCGCGCGATCGCGTCCGCGCGGGCCTGCTCCTTCTCGTGCTTGGCGCCTTCGACGGCCCGCTCGGCCCGGGCCAGCAGGTGCTCGATCCGGGCGGTCAGCGCCGCCAGGTCGCCCACCACCGCGGCATCGGCCAGCGACTCGTGCAGGTGCTTGGCGCTGGTCAGGGTGTGCTTCGGGTCGCCGGCTCGGGAGCTCAACCGGGTCTCCAGCAGCTCGACCTCGGTGAGCAGGTCGTCGAACTTCCGGGCGTAGAGGGCCAGGCCCTCGGCGGGCTCACCGGCCTGCCAGGAGCCGATCGCCCGCTCGCCGTCGGCGGTGCGGACGTAGACCGTGCCGTCGGCGTCCACCCGGCCCCACTTGGTGGGATCGGTGGACGCGGTCGGTACCGCGGGCGCGGCCGTGGTTGACCCGGTGGTGCCGGTGGTCGAGTCCTCAGTCGCCTCGTTGGCGACCGGCTCGGGGGTCGTGTCCTGGTGCGTCATGGCCGGCTTCCTCCTTGCGTGCCCGCTCCGATGCCCGTGCCAGGCACGGGCGCCCCGCGTGGACGGGGCCCAGCAAGCGGCGACCCGAACCCCTCGGCGGTCCGGCCTCCGCTGGCGCATTCAAACAGGTCAGGGCGCGAATCGGTACTCCGTGGCGAGAACGACGCGCCGGAGCAGCGGCGAACCTCCGCCCGCAGCACCCGCAGCGATCCTGTGACCTGCACGGCATCATTGTCATCAAGCACCTGTTCGGGTGCAGCGGGCAGGGGTGGCCAAGTCGATCTCGCCGCTGCTGGCGGCTCCCCGCTCCGTGCCATTCGCCAGTGCCTCTACCGTGCACAGATGTGATCACCTGTGTCGCTGTGGTGCCGTACCCGCCGTTGCTGGTCCCCGCGCTGACCGTGCGCGCCGACGCGGAGACCGCGCGGTTGCGGGGCGCCTGTTCGCGCGCCGTGTCCAGTCTGACTGAACAAGCGGCCGAATGGGTGGCCGTTGGCGCAGATCGGTCCGGCCCGGCCGTGCTCGGCCCCGACTCGGCGGGCACCTTCGAGGGATTCGGCGTGGACGTCCGGGTGACGCTGGGCGGCACCGCGCCGACGGACCCGGAGCTCCCGCTCCCGGCCCTGATCACCGGACTGCTGCGCGATCAGGCCGGTGCCCGCTCCGCCTCGGTGCGCCTGCTCGCCCCGGGCACCCCGCCGGAGGAGAGCCGACGGCTCGGCGAGTCGCTGGCGGCGGAGTCCACCGGCCTGCTGGTCCTGGCGGACGGCACCAACTGCTCGGACGAGCGCTCGCCCCACCCGCCCGACGAGCGTGCCGGACAGCTCGACGAGCAGATCCGCACGGCGCTGGCCGACGTCGACACCGGCCGCCTGCAGGGCCTGGACCCCCAGCTGTGCGCCGAACTCGGCGTCGAGGGGCGCGCCGCGCTCCAGGTGCTGCCGGGAGTCGTGGCGGCCAGCGGCGGGACCTGGCGCGGCGAGCTGCTGTACTCGGCGACCCCGTACGGCGTCACCTACCACGTGGCGACCTGGACCCGGCAACCCTGACCGCAGGCGGTGGCATCCGGCAGGTCGCGGGGGAGGAACTAGGGTCGAGGCGTGCAGTGCCTCCCCCACCTCGTGGCGGTCGTCGGACCCACCGCCACCGGCAAGTCGGACCTGGCCGTGGAACTCGCGCAGGAGCTCGGCGGTGAAGTGGTCAACGCCGATGCCATGCAGCTCTACCGGGGGATGGACATCGGCACCGCCAAGCTCACCGAGGCCGAGCGCCAGGGCGTTCCGCACCACCAGCTCGACGTCCTGGACGTCACCGAGACCGCCTCGGTCGCGGCCTACCAGCGGCACGCCCGCGCCGCCGTCGAGGACGTCCTCGCGCGCAACCGCACCCCGATCCTGGTCGGCGGCTCCGGGCTATACGTGCAGGCCGTGATCGACGACCTCACCTTCCCCGGCACCGACCCGGAAGTCCGGCGCAAGTACGAGGCGGAGCTGGTGCAGGTCGGCCCCGCCGAGCTGCACCGGCGGCTGGCGGAGCTGGACCCGGCAGCCGCGGTGGCGATCCTGAGCAGCAACGGGCGGCGCATCGTGCGGGCGCTGGAGGTCATCGAGATCACCGGCAAGCCGTTCTCGGCGAACCTGCCCACCCCCGGGCCGCCGCGTTACGGCGCCGTGCTGCTGGGCCTGGACCGCCCCGTCGAGGCCCTCGACGAGCGCGTCGACCTCCGCGTCACCCGCATGTTCGACGCCGGGCTGGTCGAGGAGGTCCGCCGCCTGGAGTCGGTCGGGCTGCGGGAGGGCCGCACCGCCAGCCGCGCCCTCGGCTACCAGCAGGTCCTGGCCGAGCTCGACGGCGACGAGGACATGGCGGCCGCCGCGGCCGAGACCGCGAAGCTGACCCGCCGCTTCGTCCGGCGGCAGCGCTCCTGGTTCCGCCGCGACGACCGGATCCGCTGGTTCGACGCCGCCGACCCGGCCCTGGTCTCCGACGTCCGGGCCGCGCTCGCTCCGTAGACTCGTGGCGTGCGCACTCCTCAGGGCCCCGAGTTCGTCAAGGGCCACGGCACCCAGAACGACTTCGTCATCCTGCCCGACCCGGACGGTGAGCTGGAGCTGACCGCCGATCGGGTTCGCGCGCTGTGCGACCGCCAACGCGGTCTGGGCGCCGACGGCGTGCTGCGGGTGATCCGAACCGGCGCCCTGCCGGACGCCCCGGCCGACGTCCCGGCGGACGTGTGGTTCATGGACTACCGCAACGCCGACGGTTCGATCGCCGAGATGTGCGGCAACGGGGTGCGGGTGTTCGCGCACTACCTGGTCGACGCTGGCCTGGCCACCGCAGGTGAGCTGCCGGTGGGCACCCGGGCGGGCGTGCGCCCGGTCCGGATCCGCGAGGACGGGCAGGTCACCGTCGACATGGGCATGGCGAAGATCTTCGGTGAGTCGACCACCAGCGCCTCCGGCCGCAGCTTCTCCGGCGTCGCCGTCGACGTCGGCAACCCGCACCTGGCCTGCGTGAGCGACGCCGAGCTGGCCGACCTCGACCTGACCACCCAGCCGCCGCACGACCCGGAGCTGTTCCCGAACGGCGTGAACGTCGAGTTCGTCCGGCCGCTGGACGGCGACCACGTGCAGATGCGGGTGCACGAGCGCGGGGTGGGCGAGACCCGCTCGTGCGGGACCGGGACGGTTGCGGCGGCGGCAGCAGCGCTGCACGCGGCCGGTGCGGAGACCGGGCGCCGTGTGGTGCACATCCCGGGCGGCACCGTCGAGGTGGAGGTCACCTCCTCGACCGCCACGCTCACCGGACCAGCCGTCCTGGTGGCGCGCGGCCACCTCGACCCGACCTGGTGGGCGACCGCGTAGGTCCTGCCCGGCACGCCGTGGACCTCGGGTTGCCCGGCACCCGTGCGGGTGCGGCCGTCAGGGGCCTTGCAGGGGAGCAAACGGGTCTCCGTCGGTCCGAGGCGTGAAAATGGGTCGCGGACCGTGGGACAATGGCCTTGATATGAAAAATTCCCTGACCTGGTCCGCCGAGCTCGACCACGACGTGGTCGAGGCCGACGGGTACGAATCCAATCCGCCTGCCGAGCCGTCCACGGGTGAGCTGGAGCTCGCCGAGCGCGCGTCGCTGCGGCGGATCGCCGGGCTGTCCACCGAGCTCGCGGACATCACCGAGGTCGAATACCGCCAGCTCCGCCTGGAGCGGGTGGTGCTGGTCGGCGTCTGGACCGACGGCGACGCCGAGCACGCCGACGCCTCGCTCGCCGAGCTGGGCCGGTTGGCCGAGACGGCCGGTTCGGAGGTGCTGGAGGGCCTCATCCAGCGCCGCGACCGCCCGGACCCCGGCACCTACATCGGATCCGGCAAGGTGCGCGAGCTGCGCGACATCGTCGTCGCGACCGGCGCCGACACCGTGATCTGCGACGGCGAGCTCTCACCAGGCCAGCTGCGCCAGCTGGAGGAGAAGCTGAAGGTCAAGGTGGTCGACCGGACCGCCCTGATCCTGGACATCTTCGCCCAGCACGCCCGCTCCAAGGAGGGCAAGGCGCAGGTCGAGCTGGCCCAGCTGCAGTACTTCCTGCCGCGCCTGCGCGGTTGGGGCGAGACGATGTCCCGGCAGGCCGGTGGTCGCGCCGGGGCCAACGGCGGTGTCGGCACCCGTGGTCCTGGTGAGACCAAGCTGGAGACCGACCGGCGGCGCATTCACAAGCGGATCAGCAAGCTCCGCAAGGAGCTGGCCGCGATGCGCACGGTGCGCGGCACCAAGCGCGGGCGCCGCGAGGCCAACGAGGTGGCGGGCGTGGCCATCGCCGGCTACACCAACGCGGGCAAGTCCAGCCTGCTCAACGCGCTGACCGGCGCTGGGGTGCTGGTGGAGGACGCGCTGTTCGCCACCCTGGACCCCACCACCCGGCGGTCCACCACCCCGGACGGGCGCGCCTACACGCTCACCGACACCGTCGGTTTCGTGCGCCACCTGCCGCACCAGCTGGTCGAGGCCTTCCGCTCGACGCTGGAGGAGGTCAGCGGGGCGGACCTGCTGGTGCACGTCGTGGACGGCTCCGAGGCTTCGCCGCACGAGCAGGTCGCTGCGGTGCGCGAGGTGCTCAACGAGATCGGCGACGAGCACGAGTCGGGGATGCCGCCGGAGCTGCTGGTGGTGAACAAGATCGACTCGGTGGACGAGACGCGCATCGCCGAGCTGCGCCGGTTGCTGCCGGACGCGATCTTCGTGTCCGCGCACAGCGGTGTCGGGGTGCCGGAGCTGCGGCAGGTCATCGCCGACCGGCTGCCCCGGCCGGACGTCTTCGTCGACGCGCTGGTGCCCTACACCCGCGGCGAGCTGGTCGCGCGCGTGCACGCCGATGGTGAGGTCGTCGACGAGGAGCACACCCCGGACGGCACCCGGCTCCGCGCCAAGGTCCGGCCGGACCTGGCCAGCGCGCTGGAGCCGTTCACCGGGAAGGGGTGAGCGCGGCCGGTGAGCCCCTCGCGTCCTGGTCGGTTGCTGTGGCGTGGCACCTGACGTGCGGCAGCGGTGGGGCTTCCGGGCCCGCGTGAGCAGCTGGCACCGCAGCGGGTCCACTGCCCGCTGCGCAGGCCTCGGTTTGGTCGCGGCAGCCCTGCTGATGGTGTCGGGGACCGCTGCGGCGTCGCCAGCTGGCGCGCAGCTGTCCGAACCGGCCGAGCAGTGCCGGGTCCAGGACGAGCGGTTGGACGAGCTCTCCGGCCTGGCCTCCGACGGCCGCTCCTGGTACGCCGTCAACGACGGCGGTCGGTCGCTGCGGGTGCACGTCCTCGACCCGGTGGACTGCTCGGTCCGCGACGTCCGCACGGCGTCGAACGACCCGTTCGACGTGGAAGACCTCGCACTGGGCCGGGACGGTTCGCTGTGGCTGGCCGACATCGGGGACAACCGCCGCCGCCGGGACACCATCGCCCTGCACGTCATGCCACCAGGCGGCGGTGTCGCGCTGTACCGGTTGTCCTACCCGGACGGCGCGCACGACGCGGAGGCGCTGCTGCTCGACCGGGCGGGTGTGCCCTTCATCGTCACCAAGGAACCGCTGGGGACGGCCGGTGTCTACCGCCCGGCCCAACCGCTGGACACCGAGCGGACCGTGCCGCTGGAACGGGTCGGTTCGGTGTCGCTGCGCGCCACCGACACCCCGGGCGGCCCGCTCTCCCGCGCGTTCAGCACCACCCTGGTCACCGGAGGTTCGGTCAACCACGACGGCACGGCCGTCGCGATCCGCACCTACACCGACGTCTACCTCTTCAGCGCACCGGATGGTGACGTGGCTGCCGCCCTCGGGAGGGAACCACTGCGCCTCGCGCTGCCCAATGAGCGGCAGGGCGAAGCCATCGCCTGGGAGCCCGACGGTTCCCTGCTGTCCGCGTCCGAGGGGAGCGAACCAGTTCGCCGCATCCCGGGCGTGGCGGAGCTCCTGACCGGCACCGCTACCGCACCGCCGGACGGCGACGCCCCGGACCCCCAGCCCGTCGGGCGGGCCGAGCCCACATCCGGGGGCAGCACGACGACCGGCCAGTCGCTGCTGGTCGCCGCGGTGCTGGCCGGGGTGATCGTCTTCCTCGCGGGCCGACTGCGCCGCAACCGCTGACCGGGAGCTCCCGGTACCAGCCGTTGCTCGGCGCCGCGGGAAGACCTGCCTGGTGCAGGCCTGCGTCAGAGTCGGCGCAGGACCGCGACCACCTTGCCGAGGATCGCCGCGTCGTCGCCCAGGATCGGCTCGTACGCGGCGTTGTGCGGCAGCAGCCAGACGTGCTCGTCGGTGCGCTTGAAGGTCTTCACCGTCGCTTCGCCGTCGATCATCGCGGCCACCACGTCGCCGTTCTCGGCGTCCGGCTGCTGGCGGACCGCCACCCAGTCCCCGTCGGTGATGGCGAGGTCCACCATCGAGTCACCGACGACCTTGAGCAGGAACAGCGTCCCGTCGCCGACGATCTCCTTCGGCAGCGGGAAGACGTCCTCGATCGACTCCTCGGCCAGAATCGGGCCACCGGCCGCGATGCGGCCCACCACCGGCACGTAGGCGGGCTTGGTCTGCCCGGCGCCCTCCACCTCCGGCTCGCCGCCGACCAGCACGCCGACCGTGCGCGGCCGGTGCGGGTCGCGGCGCAGGTAGCCCTTCCGCTCCAGCACGCGGAGCTGGTAGGCGACCGAGGAGGTCGAGGTGAGCCCGACGGCGTCACCGATCTCGCGGACGCTGGGCGGGTAGCCGTGCTCGCGCATCCACTTGCGGATCGCCTCCAGGACCCGGAGCTGCCGATCGCTGAGCTCCTCGGTTCCGCTGGCCTGTTCGGGCAGGGAGTGCACGTCGGCCTGGGAGTCCTCGACGTCGTGTACCCGGCCCTTGATCGAGCCGGTCGCATTGCTCGCCACCGCTGCCTCCTGTCCGTCTGTACTGCGGTGCTGATCGCGGGGGCCGTTCGGCCCACCCGCTTTCCACAGTAGACGCGCGAAACCCAGAGATCAAACACCTGTTCGAGTTAATTTCGGCCCCGGGTGTCGCGCCGTGGAGCACTCTTGGTACACAATCGCACGCAGGTTCGATCGAACACCTATTCGATCATGATCAGCGGTGCGGGAGGCGGCATGACCACGTTCATCGGTGCGGCGGGGCGGACGCGCCAGGTCGAGCGGCGGTCGGCCGCCCGGCGGGAGGCGGAGTCGGTCGAGGCCGCCAGTGCCCGGGACGGCGAGCGGCGGGCGCCGGACCAGGGCGTCCTGCGCGCGCCGCAGCCAGCCGCGGTTAGGCGCGAAGGGGCGCGCCGGAGCGGCGAGTGGCTTTGGCTGACCTCGGTGGCGATCTTCACCTTCCTCATTGTCATGCTGGTGGGGTTGTTCGGGTTCCGCGACGCGCCGACGACGAGTGGCACCGCCCTCGTCGAGGTACGAGTGGGTGACACTCTGCGGGGGATCGCCGAACGGGTGGCGCCGGACGACGACCCGCGGGCGGTGGTGGCCCGTATCGCGGAGCTCAACGGGCTCGGCTCGGCGACCGTCGAGGCCGGTCGGGTGCTGGTGGTCCCGGTGTCCGGATGACCCGCCCGGCGGTGCGGTGCGGCTCGCCCTCGCTCGGCGACCTGGGGTTTCCGCGCGCGCCGCGCGAGGGGGTGGGTGGCAACGCTCCGAAGGTCATCCCGAGTTTGCGTCCCGATACTGTGCGGTTTAGAGTCGACCACAACATCTAGTAGTTACGCCCGTGTATTTAGTCCACAGGTTGGGCTTGTAAGGTGTTCGCGCATCCACGGGGGGCAAGTGGTCGCCGACTGCCGCGAAGGTGGGCGGCGGCGATCTGGGGAAGGGGGTGAGTGCCGGTGCGGTGCCCATTCTGTCGCGGGGAGGACTCCCGGGTCGTCGACTCGCGCGAGGTCGAGGAAGGCCAGGCGATCCGGCGCAGGCGATCGTGCTCGACGTGCGGTCGGCGCTTCACGACCATCGAGGAGCTGGTGCTGTCGGTGGTCAAGCGCTCCGGTGTCACCGAACCCTTCAGCCGGGAGAAGGTGGTGCGCGGCGTGCGCCGCGCGTGCCAGGGCCGTCCGGTCGAGGAGGACGCGCTGCAGCAGCTCGCGCACCAGGTGGAGGAGACCGTCCGGTCGCTCGGGGTGGCCGAGCTGCCCAGCCACGAGGTCGGTCTGGCCATCCTCGGCCCGCTGCGCGAGCTGGACGAGGTCGCCTACCTGCGCTTCGCCAGCGTGTACCGGGCGTACTCCTCGGTGGAGGACTTCGAGAAGGAGATCACCGACCTGCGCGCTGCTCGCGCCGCCGCGCAGGCCGGTGTGGAGAGCGACCGTGAGTAAGTCTCGCCGGCGCGCGGTTCGCCGCGGGGCCGGGAACGCAGGACGTCAGCCGTCGCCCCAGCCAGGGGCGCGGCTGGAAGGACAGCCACGACCGAACCGGACGGGGAGCCCGGACGGGGCCGACCAAGCACGACGAGCGAGTGACAAGGAAGAGGGTCAGGTCATGACAGAGACCGTCGGTAGCCCGGCCGGCGCAGCGGGGGAGCCGGAAGCAGGTGCCCGCGAGGGCATCCGGGTGCAGCGCGTCTACACCACGGAGGGGGTGCACCCCTACGACGAGGTCAAGTGGGAGCGCCGCGACGTGGTGATGACCAACTGGCGGGACGGGTCGGTCAACTTCGAACAACGCGGTGTCGAGTTCCCCGACTTCTGGTCGCTCAACGCGGTCAACATCGTCACCAGCAAGTACTTCCGCGGTGCGGTGGGCACCGAGGAGCGGGAGAGCAGCCTCCGGCAGCTCATCGACCGGGTGGTCAAGACCTACGTCGCCGCCGGTGTCGAGCACGGCTACTTCGCCACCGACGCGGACGCGGAGATCTTCGAGCACGAGCTGACCTGGATGCTGCTGCACCAGGTGTTCAGCTTCAACTCGCCGGTGTGGTTCAACGTCGGCACCAACTCGCGCCAGCAGGTCTCGGCCTGCTTCATCCTGTCCGTCGACGACACCATGGAGTCGATCCTCGACTGGTACAAGGAAGAGGGCCTGATCTTCAAGGGCGGTTCCGGGGCCGGGCTGAACCTCTCCCGCATCCGCTCCTCGCGCGAGCTGCTGTCCTCGGGCGGCACCGCGTCCGGGCCGGTGTCGTTCATGCGCGGTGCGGACGCCTCCGCGGGCACCATCAAGTCCGGCGGTGCGACCCGCCGCGCGGCGAAGATGGTCGTGCTGGACGTCGACCACCCGGACATCGAGGAGTTCATCGGGACCAAGGCGCGCGAGGAGCACAAGATCCGCGCGCTGCGCGACGCCGGTTTCGACATGGACCTCGGCGGCGCCGACTCCAACTCGGTGCAGTACCAGAACGCGAACAACTCGGTGCGCGTCTCCGACGAGTTCATGCGCGCGGTGGAGAGCGACGGCAAGTTCGGGCTGCGCGCCCGCACCACCGGTGAGGTGCTGGACTCGGTCCAGGCCCGCGACCTGTTCCACAAGATGGCCAAGGCCGCCTGGGAGTGCGCCGACCCGGGCATCCAGTACGACGACACGATCAACGACTGGCACACCTCGCCGGAGACCGGTCGGATCACCGCGTCCAACCCGTGCTCGGAGTACATGCACCTGGACAACTCCAGCTGCAACCTGGCCTCGCTGAACCTGCTGAAGTTCCTGCGCGACGACCTGACCTTCGACGCGGAGCTGTTCGAGAAGACCGTCGAGTTCGTCATCACCGCGATGGACATCTCGATCTCCTTCGCGGACTTCCCGACCGAGTCGATCGGCGTCACCACCCGCAAGTTCCGCCAGCTGGGCATCGGCTACGCCAACCTGGGCGCGCTGCTGATGGCTACCGGGCACGCCTACGACTCCGACGGCGGCCGGGCGCTGGCGGCGGCGATCACCTCGCTGATGACCGGCACCGCCTACAAGCGGTCCGCGGAGCTGGCCGGTGTGGTCGGCCCGTACGAGGGCTACGCCCGCAACGCCGAGGCACACCAGCGCGTGATGCGCAAGCACGCGGCGGCCAACGACCTGGTCCGCACCTACCACCACAACGACGCCACCGTGCACAAGCTGGCGACCAAGGTGTGGCAGGACGGCCTGGAGATCGGTGCCCGCAACGGCTGGCGCAACGCCCAGGCGTCGGTGCTGGCCCCCACCGGGACCATCGGCCTGATGATGGACTGCGACACCACCGGCATCGAGCCGGACCTGGCGCTGGTCAAGTTCAAGAAGCTGGTCGGCGGCGGCTCCATGCAGATCGTCAACCAGACGGTGCCGCGGGCGCTGCAGGCGCTGGGTTACCAGGACGAGCAGATCGAGGCGGTCGTCGAGTACATCGCCGAGCACGGCCACGTGGTCGACGCGCCGGGCCTGCGCCCGGAGCACTACGAGGTCTTCGACTGCGCGATGGGCGAGCGCTCGATCGCCCCGATGGGCCACGTGCGGATGATGGCCGCGGTGCAGCCGTTCATCTCGGGTGCGATCTCCAAGACGGTCAACATGCCGGAGTCGGCGACCATCGAGGAGGTCGAGCAGCTCTACTTCGAGGGCTGGAAGCTGGGCCTGAAGGCGCTGGCGATCTACCGCGACAACTGCAAGGTGGGTCAGCCGCTGTCGGCGGGTAAGGGCGACAAGGCCGAGAAGGAGAAGGAGGTCGAGAAGCAGATCGAGTACCGCCCGGTCCGCAAGCGGCTTCCGAAGAAGCGGCCGAGCCAGACGGTTTCGTTCACCGTGGGCGGCGCCGAGGGCTACCTGCACGCCGGGTCCTACCCGGACGACGGGCTGGGCGAGATCTTCGTCAAGCTCGGCAAGCAGGGTTCGACCCTGGCGGGTGTCATGGACGCCTTCTCGATGTCGATCTCGGTGGGCCTGCAGTACGGCATCCCGCTGGAGTTCTACGTCTCGAAGTTCCAGAACCTGCGCTTCGAGCCGGCCGGGATGACCGACGACCCGGACGTCCGGATGGCCAGCAGCGTGCTCGACTACCTGTTCCGCCGCCTGGCGCTGGACTACCTGCCCTACGAGAAGCGCGCCCAGCTGGGCATCTTCACCGCCGATGAGCGGGAGGCGCAGGTCAACGGCACCGACGTGGTCCCGTCCGAGCAGCCGAGCGAGGTCCACCTGGACACCTTGCGCTCTACTGTGGACTACTCGAAGGAGGAGAAGTCCGAGGACGCGCCGCGCGCGGGCAGCTCGACCGAGCTGCTGGAGCTGCGCCTGGGCAAGGCGGCGGACGCCCCGCTGTGCATGACCTGCGGCACCAAGATGCGCCCGTCGGGCTCGTGCTACCTCTGCGAGGGCTGCGGCTCCACCTCCGGCTGCAGCTGAGCCGCAACGGCTGAGCGCAACGGGGGAGTGAGCACCTGAAGCAGGAAGGGGAGTCGGCCACCGGCCGGCTCCCCTTTCTGCTGTCGCCTGCTCGTCCTCCGTGGCGTGCGGTTCGGGACCGCTCGGAGCGGGGAGCCCCGATCAGGTCGTCGCAGCGGGCACCGGGGTGGCGGTGAAGCGTCGGCGGTACTCGGTGGGGGTGAGCCCCGTCCTCCGCCGCATCTGGGTGCGCAGGTTGGAGGCTGTGCCGAGTCCGCTCGCGTCGGCCACCCGGTCGAGGCGGAGCTCGCCGCGCTCGATCAGTCGACACGCCAGCGCCACGCGCTCCGCGGTGAGCCACGTAAGCGGTGTGGTGCCCAGCTCCGCCTGGAACCGGCGGTGCAGGGTGGCCGGGCTGACCGCCGCCTGTTCGGCCAGGTCGCCGACGGTGATCGGCTGGTCCAGGTTGCGCTGGGCCCAGGCCAGCACCGGGGCGAGCGAGGCATCGGGGACCGCGGCGACCGGTCGTTCGATGAACTGCTGCTGCCCGCCGTCGCGGTGGGCGGCGAAGACCAGGCGTCGGCTGACCGCGTTGGCGATCTCGGCGCCGTGGTCGCGGCGGATGAGGTGCAGCCCGAGGTCCAGCGCGGCGGCGCTTCCGGCGGCGGTCAGCACGTTGCCCTCGTCGATGTACAGCACGTCCGGTTCCAGCCGCACTGCCGGGTAGCGGGCGGTGAAGGTCTCGGCCCAACGCCAGTGCGTCGTGGCCCGGCGGCCGTCGAGCACTCCCGCCTCGGCCAGGGTGAACGCGCCGGTGCAGAAGCTCACCAGGCGAGCTCCTCGCCGAGCCGCCCGTCGGATCGTCCGAACCACTTCAGGGCTCGGCGCGACTTCTGGATCGGGCCGGTTGGGCACGATGACGGTGTCGGCTGACTCCGCGGCGTCCAGTGCGGCCACCCCGGACATGGTGAACATGCCGCGGTGCATCCGCACAGCGGGTTCGGCGGCGCACAGCACGAAGTCGTACCACGGTCGGCCGAGTTCCGGCCGACGCAGTCCGAACAGCTCGGTGGCGACACCGAGCTCGAACGGGTTCGAGCCGTCATCGACGATCAGGGCGACCCGGTGCGAGGATTCGTGCGACATCCGCTATTCCTAGCACTCCCGTCGGGTGGCGTCGCGCACGACGATGTCATCGTGAGCAACGAACCAATCGATTTGGCAGCCGCACTCCGCACGTTCGAGGACCTCTGGAGCCCGCGGGTCGTCACCCAGGTCAACGACTACGACGTCCGGATCGCCAAGGTGGCTGGCGAGTTCGTCTGGCACAGCCACGAGGACACCGACGAGTTCTTCCTCGTCCTCGACGGAGAACTGGGCATCGGGCTGCGCGACGCCGACGGCGAGCGCGTCGTCACCTTGCAGCCGGGTTCGGTCTTCGTCGTGCCGCGCGGGGTCGAGCACCGGCCCTTCTCCCAGGACGGTGCATCGATCCTGCTCTTCGAACCGACCGGAACATCGAACGTCGGCGACCAGCACGAGCAGGTGCCCGACCACATCACACCCACGACCGGGCACGCACTCGAACCGCGGAGCTGACCGGCGCACCGGGGAGCTGGCCGAAGGGCCCGCTCCCCGCCCACGTCGGTGTGCTGCGGGAGGCGCGACGTGGCGCGTCTCGCACCAGCGGGTGGTCAGCAGCACTCCCGCGCGCAGGGCTGGTTATCGTGTGGGCGGGCCGTGACTGGCGTTCAGGTGGAGCACCACCGGGGAGCGGCCCGGCCGGCCCTGCCGGTCCGGAGCCGCGCGTCTGGGTGATCAGTGACCACGACACCCGAGGAGCAACGCATGTCCGAGGCTCGCCTGATGAACGGCACCGAAGTGGCTCGCGGCATCATGGATCGCGCCGCCGAGCGGGCAGCGCAGTTCGAGGCGCGGACCGGGGCGAAGCCCTGCTTGGCGACCGTGCTGGTCGGCGAGGACCCGGCTTCGGTCACCTACGTGCGGATGAAGCGGAACCGGTGCGCGAAGTACGGCATCGAGTCCCGGCACGTGCCGCTGCCGGGCACGGTCACCACCGACGAACTGGTGGGGGCGATCACCGAGCTGTCGAACGACCCGTCGGTGCACGGCATCCTGCTGCAGCACCCCGTCCCGCACCACATCGACGAGCGCGCGGCGTTCGACGCCATCGCGGCGGCCAAGGACGTCGACGGTGTCACCTCGCAGTCCTTCGCCGCGATGGCGTTCGGGCTGGACGGCTTCGCGTCGTGCACCCCGGCGGGGATCATGCGCCTCCTCGACACCTACGAGGTGGACCCGCGCGGCAAGCACGCGGTGGTGATCGGGCGCAGCGCCATCCTGGGCAAGCCGATGAGCATGCTGCTGCTGGCGCGTGACGCCACGGTGACGGTGTGCCACTCGAGGACTGTGGACCTGCCTTCGATCGTGCGGACCGCGGACATCGTCGTCGCTGCGGTCGGCAAGCCGGAGTTCGTCCGGGGCGAGTGGCTCAAGCCCGGTGCGGTCGTGGTGGACGCCGGTTACAACGAGGGCAACGTCGGCGATGTCGCGTTCGACGAAGCGCGCACCCGCGCTGGCCTGCTCACCCCGGTTCCGGGCGGAGTCGGCCCCACGACCATCGCGGTCCTGCTGGAGCAAACCGTCAACGCGGCCTTCCGGCAGCTGCCGAGCGCCGCTTGAGGTGAGCACGCCCGGTCCTTCCGCGGACCGGGCCTCGGTCGGGGTGGAGGTCACCACGGCGACCCCCACCCCGACCGGTCAGTCCTGGCGGTCGGCGAGGAGCTTCTCCGTGCCGACGAGGCGCACGCAGGTGGCCAGCCCGGCGATGGCGTCTTCGAGCTCCGCCTGGTCCGGGAAGGTCGGGGCGATGCGGATCACGCTGTCGGTCGGGTCCTCACCGTAGGGGTGGGTCGCACCGGCCGGGGTGAGGACGATGCCCGCCTCCCTGGCCTTCGCGACGATCGCGCGGGCGCAGCCCTCGGGGGCCTGCAGGCTGATGAAGTAGCCACCGGCGGGCTTGGTCCACGAGGCGAGACCGGTGCCGCCCAGCTCGTCAGCCAGGATCTTGTCGACAGCGTCGAACTTGGGGCGGATCAGCGCCGCGTGCTGGCGCATGTGCTCGCGCAGGCCGTCGGCGTCGCGGAGGAAGCGGACGTGCCGCAGTTGGTTGATCTTGTCCGGGCCGATGCTGCGCTTGCCGGTGCAGCCCAGCCACCACTCGATGTTGGCGGGGGAGGAGCCGAAGAAGGCGACACCGCCACCGGCGAAGGTGATCTTCGAGGTGGAGCCGAAGACGAACGCCCGGTCCGCGTTGCCGTGCTCGGCGCACAGCGCGAGCAGGTCGGCGATCTCCGCGGGCTCGTCGGTGAGGTGGTGCACCGCGTAGGCGTTGTCCCAGAAGATGCGGAAGTCCGGGGCAGCGGTGGGCATGGCCGCCAGGCGGCGCACCGTCTCGTCGGAGTAGACGGTGCCGTCCGGGTTGCTGTACTTGGGCACGCACCAGATGCCCTTGATCTTCGGGTCGTCGGCGACCAGGGGCTCGACGACGTCCATGTCCGGGCCGTCGGCCGTCATCGGGACCGGGATCATCTTGATGCCGAACCGCTCGCACAGCGCGAAGTGCCGGTCGTAGCCGGGGACCGGGCACAGGAACGCGATCTCGGGCTCGTCCACCCAGCGGCGCTGGCCGCCCGGGAGGGTGCCGAGCTGCGCGAAGACCAGGGCGTCGTGCATCAGCTCGAGGCTGGAGTTCCCCGCGGCCAGCAGCTGCTCGACCGGGACCTGCAGCTCCTCGCTGAAGATCGCGCGCAGCTCGGGCAGGCCCTGCAGTCCGCCGTAGTTGCGCAGGTCGGTGCCGTCGGCGGCGGTCAGCGAGTCCGGAGCCGCAACCAGTCCGTTGGCGAGGTCGAGCTGGCGCGGCGACGGCTTACCCCGGGTGAGGTCCAGCTTCAGGCCGCGCGCGACCAGGGCCGCGTGCTCCTGGCTGGCGCGGTCGCGCTGGGCGGTCAGCTCTTCGATGGTCGATGCTGGAGCGTTCACCGGAGTCCCTTCGCCGTGAATCGTGGAACGGGCCACCCGCACAGCCTAATGACCTGCTCGCGGCACTCTGGACGGCACCGGGTGGCCTCCGGGTGCACCGGCTGGGGCGGGGGTGGGAATCCCTGTGCTGGCAGCCGATCCCGCGAGGAGTGTACGTGCCGTGTTCCTGGCCACATTGGATCAGATCGGTCCCACCTCGTGGACGCGAGCCAAGGCAGGTGTTGCGTGGTTCGTCGCGTGCGGAGGACCAGACCGAGCCATTCCAGGCGGAACGCCCACGGCGAACACCAGTCAGGTGCGGAGCGGACCGGCCAATCCGGACGAACGGATCGGGGGCCTAGCGGGCGCGAAGGCTTGCGTACCGGCGACCGGAGGCGGAGGAGCTGGACGCCCAGGGGATCGGACAGGGGCCGGCGTGCGCTGGATCGGGGCAGATGGTTCGGGACAGTTCCTCGCGAAGGGCGTCCAACCGTGGACGGCTGGTGACCAGGAGGACGCGGATCTCGTGGGCGCGCCGAGCCCCCGGGCAAGCACCAGGGTTCTCGAGTCGCCACTGCTGGGGCAGCTCGTCGTAGAACTCGGCGAGGGGCACCTCCTCGCCCGCTTGAGCTTGGTCCTGCTCCACGGCGGAAACCTCGTGCGGGACAGCGCTCCTGCGCAGGGTCGCGCCGCACTCCTCGACGAGTCTGGCGGCATCGGCCGGGGTCGCGTAGATGCCGATCCGGATCTCGGCGAGGTGTTCGTCCAGCATGGCGCGCTCCGCAGCGGGGTGTGTCGGCGGTGTGCCCACGGTAGTGCGAGGCCGGTTGTTGGCGCGCGCCATTTTTCCCGCAGTTCCGCGGAAGGCGGGTTGGGGCTTGTCGCCCGGCGCTTCAGGTGAGCGCGGAGGGCAGCCCGTCCCGGAATGTCGGGTACCGGGGAGCCCAGTCCAGCTCGCGCTTGGCCTTGCCGTTGTCGAGTCCGATCCTGGTGCCGACCAGCAGGGCGTGCAGGTAGGGGGTGGGGCGGAGCAGCCAACCCGGGATGCGTCGCGGCGCCGGTGCTCCCGCGGTCGCCGCGACCGCGTCGAGGAACTCGGCCATGTCGGCGGGTTGGTCGTCGACGATGTTGTACGCCTCTCCGGCGCGTCCGCGTTCAAGCGCAGCGACCGTGGCGGACGCTGCATCGGCGATGTGGATCGGGTGCAGGGTGGCGGCCGGGCGCGGCACCGGGAGCAGCCTCCTCCGTGCCAGGGCCAACATCTTGCGGGTGAACGGCTCGGGCCCGTAGAACAGGCCGTAGCGCAGTGCGGTGCCATCGAAGTCGGCCGACCCGAGCACTTGCTCCTCATTGGACCGGAGTGATCGCATGTGGTGGTCGAAGGCGCCGTGTCCCAGTTCGGCGTACGGGTGCTCCTCGGTCAGGAGCTGCTGGCCGTGGTCGCACCACCCGTAGCCGAGGAAGAACGACTGCGTGATGAACTTGCGCGCGCCGAGCTGTTTGGCGGCGCGCACCAGGTTCCGGGTACCGACATCGCGTAACGCGTCGGTCGGGTGGAGGTCGCGGTGGCGCGCAGGCGTTCGCGTGATGGCCGTGGCTTGGTGGACCACCGCATCCGCGGTGTGCCCCGCGAGTGCGGCGAGGAGTGCGTCGGCGGACATCACGTCGACGACCACGGGGGTGACTCCTGCCGTGCGGAGCCGCTGGGCACCGGTGGTGGTCCGGGTGAGGCCGACGACTTCGTGACCTGCCGCGAGCAGCTGGGGAACCAGGGCGGAGCTGATCGTCCCGGTGGCTCCGGCTAGCACGATTCTCATCGCTGCACCTCCTGCTCGTCGGCGTGACGGGTCGAGCGCACCCGGACCAGGAGGGCAACGGCTCCCAGCGCGGCGGCGCCGAACAGGATCCACGGATCGGACGGGTGGCCGCCGCCGGTGTCGACCGCGTGGTTCACCCCGTGCAGCGTGTTGACGACCACGAACCCGGTGAGCACGACGGTGAGCGCGTCGCGCTGGACCAGGGCGGTGAGCATCAGCAGCCCGATGCCGACCTGGAAGACCCCCGCGTCGTGCAGGAAGTGCTCGTGGTCCGGCCAGTTCGCCCACGCCGCGAAGCCGGTCGGGTCGAGGCGGCACCAGGCGCCGATCACCAGCATCATGACCGCTCCCGCGATGGTCGCGGTCGAGGTGAAGGCGGCCGGCGGGGTGTGCGCGCGTGTTGTCATCGGTCCTTCCCCTTCGATCTCGGTCACCGGGTGGACGAGCGAGGCGGTCGGGACGTGACAGGGGAGTATTGGATAGACCGTTTCAGAACCTGCTACGGTCGTCGCATGGCGCGACCGAGGCTGTTCGACGAGGACCGTGCGCTGGACGCCGCGATGCGGACCTTCTGGGCGAACGGTTACGAGGCGACGTCGACCCAGGACCTCTGCGAGGCGACCGGCCTCGGTCGCAGCAGCATCTACAACACCTTCAGCAGCAAGCACGACCTGTTCATGCGCGCGCTCGTCCGCTACATCGACGCCACGACGACGAGGCAGCTGGCCATCCTGGACGACGTCGAGCGCTCCGAGCTGGAGCGGATCCGCGTGCTGTTCGCGGTGATCGTCGAGTCCGAGGTGGAGAACCGGCGTGACGGGCGCAGCTTCGGCTGCCTCACGGTCAACTCCGTGGTCGAGCTCGCCGGGCGGGACCCGGAGGCTGCTCAGGTCCTGGACCGGGACGCAGCGCGTCGCCTGGACGCGCTGCGGTTGGTGGTCGAGGCCGGTCAGCGCAGCGGCACCATCACCTCCACGCGCGATGCGGGTGCGCTCGCCGGGTTCGTCAACGCGGTGATCGGCGGGATGCGGATCGCTGGCCAGGCGGGTGCTGACCAAGTCGTGCTGGAGTCCATCGCGGAAACCGCGCTCGATGCCCTGACCTGCTGAACCGGCTCGGGGCGGGAGCGAGCCGAGTGCTGCCCCAGTTCTGTACTGATCCATCTAAAACAAGGAGTGCCATGCCGCGCGCGGTCCACATCCTCGCCCTGGGCATCTTCGCCATGGTGACCAGTGAGTTCGTGGTGGCCGGGCTGATGCCCCAGATGGCCGCCGGACTCGGTGCCACCATCCCGCAGATCGGATACCTGATCACCGCGTTCGCCGCTGCGATGGCCCTCGGCGGACCGGTGCTGACTGTAGTGCTGATGAGGACCCCGCCGAGGACGGCACTGATGTGCCTGTTCGCGATCTTCCTCGGCGGCAACCTGCTGGCGGCCACGGCGACGGGCTACGGGGTGATGGTGGTGGCCCGCATCCTCACCGGGGTGGCCTCGCAGGCGTTCTTCGGGGTCGCGCTGGCCCTGTGCGCCCAGCTGACCCGCCCGCAAGTGCGTGGTCGGGCCATCGCCGTGGTGATGAACGGACTGATGCTGGGCACCCTGCTCGGCATGCCGCTGTCCACACTGGTCGGTGAGCGCTTCGGTTGGCGTGCCGCGTTCTGGGCGATCTCGGCACTGGCCGTCGTCGCGGCGCTGTGCACCCTGGTCGGCGTGCCCAAGCTCGACCGCGCTGCGGAGGAGGGGAACTTCCGGCGGGAGTTGGGTGTCTTCCGCTCGCCGAAGCTGTGGTGGGTGCTGCTCACCAGCACGCTCATCATCGGTGCCACGTTCTCGGCGTTCAGCTACTTCAACCCGATCCTCACCGAGGTGAGCGGTTTCCAGGCCACGACCGTGCCGCTGCTGCTCGTCGCCTACGGTGCCGCGACGGTCGTCGGCAACACCGTGGTCGGTCGGCTGGCCGACCGCAACCCGGTCGCGGTCATGCTCGTCGGCCTGGTGCTCAACGCTGCCTTCCTGACCGGGTTCGCGCTGCTGGCGCACCTAAGTGTCCCCGCAGTGGCGTTCATGCTGGGCATCGGCCTGGTCGGGGTGACGATGAACCCGGCGATGATCACCCGGGTGCACCGCACCGCCAATGCGCGGCCGCTGGTGAACACGGTGCACTCCTCGTTCATCACCTTCGGCGTCATGATCGGGTCGTGGGGCGGGGGAGTGGCCATCGAGCACTTCGGCCTGCGTTCCCCGCTGTGGCTGGGAGCTGGACTGGCGGTGCTCGGAGGTTTGACACTGCTCCCCGACCTCCGCCGCACGGCACCGAAAACCGCCCAGCCGGACGATCGGCAGAACGTCGAACCCGTGACGGCTTAGGAGTTCCGCGACGTGCTGAGGCCCCCGCCCCAGCACGTCGCGGTAATCTCCATGACGTGACAGCTCCTGCTCATGCTGCTGTGGTCGGTTAGCTCCGGACCTCGCCCCACCGGTCGACGCACCTGTGCTCGGCCGGTGAGCTGACGCGTCCACCACCACCTCCGTGCGGCTCAGGCTGTTCACGCCGAGCTGCACTCGACCGCATCAGCAGGAGCGGTTCATGCACCCCTCAGAAAACGACGCTGCGATCCTGCCCGGAATCGGCCTCCGCTGGCTCTCGGCGAACGGCGCGGAACCACCGGTCCGGGTCGTCGACGCCGATGACCGGATGTCCGCGAACCGGGCGCACCGCCTGGCGGCCAAGGGCACGGGCCTGTTGTGGCGGGGAGATTTCCACCAGGCCCGCCGACTGCTCAACGCCCTCGCCCGCCGCTTGCGACGGCCGCCGCAGCGCACCTCGTCGATGACCGAAGTGTTCCTCCACCACCGGCAAGAACAAGCCCGCAAGGCACGGGTGCTTGCGCACGTCCTGGTGCGGGTGGAGCCCGGCCACGTGCTCGCGCTACGCCGCGCACCGGATGTCAGCACTGCCTGCCGAGACGTCTACGGACCGGCCGACGCGCCGTACGCGGTGCCGCTGCGGGAGCTGCTGGGCGTGATCGGTGCCCAGGAGTGGCGAGGGAAGGGAGTTCCGGTACCGGCACTCGGTGCGCGCATCCACCCGCACTACGGAGTGTTCGCACCCACGCGGAGCGAGTACGTCGACCTGGTCGCGAGTGCTCCGCTGCCGCCGATCCGGGCCGCCTTCGACATCGGCACCGGAACCGGCGTGCTGGCGGCAGTTCTCGCCCGTCGAGGTGTGGCGAGCGTGGTGGCCGCCGACAACTCACCCCGGGCGATCCGGTGCGTTGCGGACAACGCACGACGCCTGGGGCTGGCCGAGCGGATCCACCCGCTGCAGACCGACCTCTTCCCGCCGGGACGTGCTCAGCTGGTCGTGTGCAACCCGCCGTGGATTCCCGCCCGCCCGCAGTCGTTGCTGGACCACGCGGTCTACGACCCGGAGAACCGGATGCTGCGGGGTTTCCTCGACGGGCTGGCCGCCCACCTGAACCCGGGCGGTGAAGGCTGGCTGATCCTCTCCGACCTGGCGGAACGGCTCGGACTGCGCACCCGAGCAGACCTGCTCAACGCCGTCGACCGAGCAGGACTCCGTGTCGTCTCCAGGACCAGCACCGGGGCTCGCCACCCGAAGGCCAGCGCCTCCCGAGACCCGCTCCACGCCGCGCGAGCAGCGGAGATCGTCTCCTTGTGGCGGTTGGCGCCGTCCGGCTGAGGACCGCGGGTGTCACGTTCCAGGTCGCGAGCCCGTCCCACCTGTGACAACAGAAAGGGAGGGCAGGTGCGGAATCCGATTTTGGTGACTGGTGGGACGGGCACGCTGGGCCGAGTCGTGGTGCAGCGGCTGCTCGATGCCGGGCGCGACGTGCGAGTGCTCAGCCGACGCCCCCGCTCAGCTGCTGCGGGGCACGAGTGGGCAACCGGGGACCTGCGCACGGGCGATGGCGTCGACGCGGCGACCTCAGGAGTCGACGCCATCGTGCACTGCGCGACGACGCTGAACAAGGAGGACGTGGCGGCCACCCAGCGGCTGGTCGACTCGGCCCGGCGCAGCGGCGACCCGCACCTGGTGTTCATCTCGATCGTCGGCATCGACCGGGTACCGCTCCCCTACTACCGGGCGAAGCTCGAGGTGGAGGAGCGGGTGGTGGGCTCGGAACTGCCCTGGACGATCCTGCGGACCACCCAGTTCCACGACCTGGTCGTCCGCATGATCACGGCGCAGCGCTGGTCGCCGGTGATCGGGGTCCCGGCGGGCGTGGACTACCAGCCGATCGACGTCCGGGAGGTCGCGGAGCGGCTGGTCGAACTCGCCGTCGGCGCTCCGGCGGGCCGCGTCCCGGACATGGGTGGGCCGGAGATCCGCAGCCACCGGGACCTCGCCCGCGCCTACCTGGCCGCGACCGGACGCCGTCGGATCGTGCTCCCGGTCCCGCTTCCGGGCGCGGTTGTCACGGCCTTCCGCCGCGGTGGTCACCTGGCCCCGGAGCAGGCGGTCGGCCGCGTGACCTTCGACGAATTCCTCGCCGAGCAGGGGCGGTGAACGTGCGCGCTCTGCGAGGGATCAGCCGTCGCCCCGTGGCCTGGGTCCGACACTGGCCACCGGTGCTTCGGGGTCAGCCGCGGGGCTTGGCCAGCAGGTGTGCGGCGACGGCGGTCGCACCGGTGACGGAGAAGACCGACGGCCACGCCCCGATCTTCTTGGCCAGCGGGTGCGAGCCGGTCAGCGCTGCCGCGTAGGTGGCACCGAGGGCGAGGGCCGGTGCCACCCCGGCCCGGCGGCGGCAGGCCTCCACCGCGGCGAGCCCGGCGCCCGCCGCGACCACCCCACCCCAGTGCCGGTGCTTGGTGGCGCGGGCGACCGCGAAGCCGCCGATCAATCCGGCCGAGGTCAGCAGGCTGGACGGGATGGACATGCGCGCTCCTTGCAGCTGGCTGCGGACTTGCTGACGCGACTCTACCGGGACGGGGGCGGCCCAGCCGTGGCGCAAACCCGCCCGGAAGGTGCCTCACCGGGCATTTCGCGCTAAGAAGTGTGCTGGTGTCCACATCCCTTCGGTGTTCCGGGAGAACCTGCATGCGACGCGTTCGGATGGGTTTGCTGGCGGCGTTGTGCGTCCTGCCGCTGAGTGGGGTGCCCGCAACGGCGCAACCACCGCGAGAACCGGTCTTCGAGGACGGTGAGGCGCAACCGGTGTTTGACCCGGCGCAAGCGGTGCGCGAAGAGCTGTTCGTGACCGCGCCGGTGGACAGCGACCACGACGGGCAGGACGACCGGGTGCACGTCCAGGTGGTGCGGCCGAAGGAGACCGACCAGGGCCTGCGGGTGCCGGTGGTCTACCAGGCCAGTCCGTACTTCTCCGGCGGCAACGACGTGCCCAACCACAACGTCGACACCGAGCTGCACGTGCCCGAGCAGCCGGGCCACCGGTCGTTGCGCACCGCGACGGAGGACCAGCGGTTGGCAGCCGACATCCAGTGGGCTTACGAGGAGTACCTGCTGGCGAGGGGATATGCCGTGGTGTACGCGGAGTCCCTGGGCACCGGCGGGTCCACCGGGTGCCCGACCACCGGGGCCGAGAACGAGACGATCGGTGCGAAGTCCGTCGTCGACTGGCTGAACTCGCGGGCTCCCGGCCACGACGTCGGCGGTGCGCCCGCGGTGGCCGACTGGGCGACCGGCAAGGTCGGAATGATGGGGGTGTCCTACAACGGCACGCTGCCCAACGCGGTGGCCAGCACCGGGGTCGACGGGCTGGAGGCCATCGTGCCGATCGGGGCGATCTCGAACTGGTACGACTACTACCGGAGTGACGGCGCCGTCGTGGCACCGGGCGGTTTCCAGGGTGAGGACGCCGACGTGCTCGCCAAGTACGTGCACACCCGGCCCGACCGGGAGCCGTGCCGCCAGCCGATCGACCAGTTGACCGCGGAGCAGGACCGGATCACCGGTGACTACAGCCCGTTCTGGGACGAGCGGAACTACCTCAACGACGTGGACAACGTCCGGGCCGCCGTGCTTTCCGTCCACGGCCTCAACGACTGGAACGTCAAGACCCGGCAGGCCGCCCAGTGGTACGAGGCGCTGCGGGAGCGCGACGTGCCGCACAAGATCTGGTGGCACCAGGCGGGGCACACCGACCCGATCCAGCTCCGCGAGGAGGAGTGGTTGCGGGAGCTGAACCGCTGGTTCACCCGCTACCTGTACCAGGTGCCCAACGGTGTCGAGGACGAGCCGCGGGCCACCGTGCAGCGCGAGGACGGCAGCTGGGTCCAGGAGCCGGAGTGGCCCGCTCCGCAGGCCAGGGAAGCGGTCCTGCGGCCCACGCCCGGTGGTTCCGAGCGGGGTGGGCTGACTGCGGAGCGGGTGCCCGGACGCGCAGTGGAGTCGCTGCGCGACGACGCGACCCGCACTGCTGAGGACCTCGCCGCGGCGCCGAGCTCGCCGAACCGGTTGGCCTACTTCAGCGAGCCGGTGACCGAGCAGGTCCGGGTCAGCGGAACGGTGCGCGCGGAGCTCGCCCTGGCTTTCGACCGCCCGGCGGCGAACGTGACCGCGCTGTTGGTGGACCAGGCACCCGACGGCTCGGTGTCGGTGGTGACCAGGGGCTGGACCGACCCGCAGAACCGGCACGCGATCGACCGGACGGCGCCGATCGAGCCGGGTAAGAGCTACCGGATCACCGTCGCGATGCAGCCGGACGACTACGTGTTCGCGCCTGGGCACCGGCTCGGCGTCGTCGTGCTGTCCAGCGATCACGACCACACGCTGCGCCCGAAGCCGGGGGCGGGGCTGTCGCTGGACCTGTCGCGCACCGCGATCACGCTGCCGGTGGTCGGGTCCGTCGGGTAGCCCCTGAGCACGTCAACGGGCAGCCGGGTTCCTTCCCCGGCTGCCCGTTTTTGATGTGCCTTCACGTTGGCGGGTGGGTTGCGGAGCGCATTCCCCGGTCAGGCGAGCTGGTTCACCCCTCCGACTGTCACACCACAGTGGACTTCAGCGGGTACTCGCGCGAATTTGTCCACAGCGGACCAATTTGTCCACAGATTTCGAAAACCCCCTTTCCGCAACGTGATTGGGGGTTGATCGTGGTGGCATGACAACGCGACTGAACGCCACCGTTTCGCTGACCGAACCCGCCGACGTGCTGGCCGCGGTACCGCACATGCTCGGTTTCCACCCGACCGACTCGCTCGTGGTGCTGACGCTGCACGACCTCGCGTTCACGCCGAGGTTCGGCGTCACGCTGCGCACGGACCTGCCGTGCTCGATGCACATGTGCGGGTTCGGCGAGCACCTGCTGTCCGGCCCGCTCGGGCGGCAGCGCGTGGAAGCCGCCGTGTTCGTCGTCGTCGGTGCCGAGCCGAACGCCTGCGACGACAACTGCGCGGGCGCCTGCCGTCGACCACTGCTCAACGGGCCCGACGTGCCCGAGTACGACACAGGTCCGCCGCACGCGGACCTGATCGATATGGTGCGGGACTCGTTCCACCGGGCCGGGATCGTGACGGCGCACGCGTTGTGGGCGCCGGAGATCCGGGCGGGAACGCACTGGCGCTGCTACTCCGACCCGGAGTGCCGCGGCGAGGTCCCCGACCCGAAGTCCTCGCCCGTCGCGGCGGCCATGGCGGCTGCGGGGGTGGTGACCTTCGGCAGCCGGGACGAGCTCCGGTCGCTGGTCGCAGCCGAATCGTCACAGGCCGTCGCCCGCTGGTCGGCCAAGCTCGACGCGCTGGCCGAGGAACGCCTCGAGGACGACGACCCGACCAGGGTGCGGCGTGACGTGCAGCTGGTGCTCGCCGCCATCCAGCGGGCGGCCAGCGGCTCCGCGCTGACCGAGGACGACCGGTTGCGGGTGCTGCTGGCGGTGTCCGACACCAGGGTGCGCGACATCGCACTGGGCACCGCGCTGGGCGACACGGCCAGGGCAGCCGAAGAGCTCTGGCTCGGCCTGGTGCGCAACGCCCCCACCCCGGAACTGCCCGAGGTCGCCGCGCTGCTGGCGTTCTCGGCCTACCTGCGGGGCGAGGGCGCGCTCGCCGGTGTCGCGCTGGAGCGGATCGAGCAGACCCAGCCGGACCACCAGCTGGGCAGCCTGCTGCGGCAGGCCATCGACACCGGCCTGCCGCCCGCAGAACTGGCAGCCATCGCCCGGGACGCCGCCGAGGACGCCCGGATCATGCTCGAAGAGGACGGAGCTTGGTGATGCACGACGACTACAGGACCCAATTGCCCGGACCGGGCGGCTCAGGAGCCCCCGCGCAGCTTGGTGAACTCCCAGGCGTCCCGCACGATGACCTCGAGGTCGGCCCGCTGCGGCTGCCAGCCCAGTTCCTCCCGCGCGCGCTGGCTCGACGCCACCAGCGTCGCCGGGTCACCGGCGCGGCGCGGCGCCACCTCGGCCGGGATCGGGTGGCCGGTCACCTCGCGGCAGGCGTCGATCACCTGCTTGACCGTGAACCCGGTGCCGTTGCCGAGGTTGTAGATCCGGTGCTCCCCGGCGACGGTGTGCTCCAGGGCCAGCAGGTGGGCGTCGGCCAGGTCGGTGACGTGGACGTAGTCGCGGATGCAGGTGCCGTCGGAGGTGGGCCAGTCCTCGCCGAAGATCTGCACCCTCTCCCGCTGGCCGGAGGCGACCTGCAGCACGATCGGGATGAGGTGCGTCTCGACGGTGTGCCGCTCGCCGAAGGCGCCGTGGGCACCCGCCACGTTGAAGTACCGCAGGCTCGCCGCGGCGATGCCGTGCGCGCTGGCGTAGCTGGTGATCGCGTGGTCGATGGCCAGCTTCGTCGCGCCGTAGGTGTTCGTCGGCCGCGTCGAGGCGTCCTCGGTGATCGGCGTGACGTCCGGCTCGCCGTAGGTCGCTGCGGTGGAGGAGAACACCAGGCGGGGGGTGCCGTGCTCGTGCATCGCGTCCAGCAGCCGCAGCGAGGTGACGACGTTGCCGTGCCAGTACTTCTGCGGGTCCTGCATGGATTCGCCGACCAGCGACTTGGCCGCGAAGTGCAGCACGCCGTCGAACGGCTCCGCGAGCAGTTCGCCCGCCGCCGCGGCGATGTCGGCCTCGACGAACTCGCAGCCGTCCGGGACCGCGTCGGCATGCCCGGTGGACAGGTCGTCGACCACGACGACCTCGTGACCGGCCTCCACCAAGCGCGCGGCGCAGACGCTTCCGACGTAACCGGCGCCGCCTGTGACGAGGAGCTTCAACTGGGTACTGCCTTCCGTTCGTGTGCTGGTTCGGCCGCCGCGGACCGGCGAGCGGCGGCGGTCACCGGCTGGTCACCGGTCCCGCCCCGCACCGGCGGAGGGTACCGCTGTGAACAGCCGGGGCGCGGTGAGGTCCGCCCGGGCGAAGGCGTCCAGGACGGCCTGCTCGACGGTCGACCGGCTGTCGGCGGGCACCAGGGCGATCGCCGAGCCGCCGAACCCGCCGCCGATCATCCGGGAGCCCAGCGCGCCGGCCGCCAGCGCGGTGTCGACCGCGAGGTCCAGCTCGGGGCTGGAGATCCGGTAGTCGTCGCGCAGGCTGGCGTGCGAGGCGTTGAGCAGCGGACCGATCTCGGCGTAGCGCCCGGCGCGGAGCTCGTCCACTGTGGCCAGCACCCGGTCGTTCTCGGTGACGACGTGGCGCACCAGTGGCCGGAGTTCCTCCGGAAGATCCGCCAGCACCGCAGGCAGTTCCGTCGCGGTCACGTCGCGCAGCGCCTTGCGCCCGAGCAGTTCGGCGGCGCGTTCGCAGCCACGACGCCGTTCTCCGTAACCGGATTCGCTGTGCGAGTGCTTCACGCGGGTGTCGACCACGAGCACTTCCAGACCGGCGCCGAGCGAGTCGAACGGGATCTGCTCGCCCTGCCCGGTCCGCACATCAAAGAACAGCGCGTGCGCCTCGGTGCAGGCCAGCGAGGCGGTCTGGTCGAGCAGGCCCGTCGGGGCCCCGGCGAAGTCGTTCTCCGCCCGCTGCACCAGACGCGCGATCTCACCGAGGCTCGGCGCGCCCGGCTGGCCCGGCGCGGCGTCCGCGGTGTCGAGCAGTGCCAGCGCCGTCGCGCACTCCAGCGCGTGCGAAGAGGACAGACCGGCGCCGGTCGGCACGTCGCCGACGATCAGCAGGTCCGCACCGCCGAGCCGGAAACCGGCCTCGCGCAGGGCCCAGGCGACGCCGGCCGGGTAGGCGGCCCAGCCGGTGGGGGAGCCGGGGTGCAGGTCGGCGATGGCGATCTCGGGGCTGCGGTGCAGCCGCCGGTCGCTGCCGAAGGTCGCCATGGACAGCAGCCCGTCGCCGCGGAGCCGGACCGCGACCGCGGTCCGGTGCGGCAGGGCGAAGGGGAGCACGTACCCGTCGTTGTAGTCGGTGTGCTCCCCGATCAGGTTCACCCGGCCAGGGGCGGACCAGACCGCGCTCGCAGCGCTGCCGTGCTCCTCGGCGAACAGTGCCGCCGCGCGCTCGGCCGAGGTCACTTGGCGTTCACCATGACCGCGTGCGCGATGCTGGAGGACAGCTCGGTGCTGCCGTTCGCGCCCCGCACCTCGATCGGCTTGTTCGGGCCGACGACCGACATGATCTCCACTTCGTTGCCCGGCAGGACGCCGACTGCCTTCAACTCGGTCATCAGGTCGGGGTCGAGCTGGACGTGCTCGGCGATGCGGCGGATGACCGCGCGACCTCCGCCGTTGCGCGCGATCTCGTCGACCCGCTGCAGGTCGCCGTCGGCCGACGTCTCGGTGTGGTCCACGCCGAGCTCGTCGAGGCCCGGGATCGGGTTGCCGTAGGGGGAGGTGGTGGGGGTGCCGAGCAGCTTCACCAGCTTGCGCTCGACGGCCTCGCTCATCACGTGCTCCCAGCGGCACGCTTCGTTGTGCACGTGCTCCCACTCGAGACCGATCACATCGACGAGGAGCCGCTCGGCGAGGCGGTGCTTGCGCATCACGCTGATCGCGCGTGCGCGGCCGGTCTTGGTGAGCTCGAGGTGCCGGTCCTCGGCGACGGTCAGCAGCCCGTCGCGCTCCATGCGGGCCACCGTCTGGCTCACCGTGGGGCCGCTCTGCTCCAATCGCTCGGCGATGCGGGCACGGAGTGGAACAACGCCCTCTTCTTCGAGGTCGTAGATGGTGCGGAGGTACATCTCAGTGGTATCGATGAGATCGTTCACGTCGGCTCCCCATTCAAGTCCCAACCACGATGCTAGTCGCCCCGGGCGACAGCGGTCAGCGGTCGGGGAGTTGACTGCCAGGATTTTCGACCGACCTCGTCGCCGGGCTACGAAAGGCCGTCCTGTGGATCCTTTGATCAGTACCGATGATCTCACGACCGCGTTGCAGGGGCAGGCACCCCCGACCCTGCTCGACGTCCGCTGGTCCCTGCTCGGCCCGCCCGGGCGGGAGGCCTATGCGGCCGGACACCTGCCGGGCGCGGTGTTCGTCGACCTGGACGCCGAGCTGGCCGCCGAGCCGGGACCGGCGGGCCGTCATCCGCTGCCGGAGCCGACCGATCTCGAAGCCGTCCTGCGGCGGGCCGGGGTGCGCGCCGACCGGCCGGTGGTCGTCTACGACGCCGACAACGGCTCGGCGGCGGCCCGAGCCTGGTGGCTGCTGCGCTGGGCCGGGCACCGGGAGGTGGCGGTGCTCGACGGCGGCTTCGCGGCGTGGGTCGCGGAGGACCGGCCGACCACGGCAGAGCGACCGCGACCGGTCGAGGGCGACTTCCGGGTCCGAGCTGGCTCGATGCCGGTGATCGATGCCGACGGTGCGGCGCGGCTGGCGCGGGAGGGCACGTTGCTCGACGCCCGAGCTCCGGAGCGGTACCGCGGGGACGTCGAGCCGATGGACCCGCGGGCCGGGCACGTCCCGGGCGCGCTCAACGCGCCGTTCGCCGCGCACGTGACCGACTCCGGGCGGTGGCGGTCCGCGCACGAGCTGGCGGAGCACTTCGCCGCGCTCGGCGTCGACGGGGGCGGGCCGATCGGGGCCTACTGCGGTTCCGGGGTGACGGCGTGCTCGGTGCTGCTCGCCCTGGAACACGCTGGCGTGACCGATCCGCAGCGCCCGGCCGCGCTGTACGCGGGCTCGTGGTCGAACTGGTCGGCGGACCCGGACCGCCCGGCCGCGACCGGGGAGGAGGTGGGCTGAGCCGCCGATCAGGGCCGCCGCAGTGGCCTGCAACACTGTGTTGGTCGACACACGGCGGGTAGCGTCCGCGTCATGGGTTCTCAGTGCGCTGTGGTGTGGAACGAGTCGGTGCTCGACTACGACCTCGGTGGGCACCACCCGCTGCATCCGATCCGGTTGGACCTGACCATGAGGTTGGCCCGCTCGCTCGGTGTCCTCGACGGCGTCGAGGTCCTCGAACCGGGTCCGGCGGCGGAGGAGGACCTGCTGCGGGTGCACACCCCCGAGTACCTCGAAGCGGTCCGCGCCGCGCCGATGGTCGGGTGGGAGGTGGGGCACGGCCTCGGCACCGAGGACAACCCGATCTTCGACCGGATGCACGAGGCAGCGGCGTTGATCTCGGGTGCCTCGATCCGGGCTGCGGAGCAGATCGTGACCGGCAGGGCGGACCGGGCGGTCAACCTCGCGGGTGGGCTGCACCACGCGATGGCCGATCGGGCGGCGGGGTTCTGCATCTACAACGATTGCTCGGTGGCCATCGCGTGGATGCTCGAGCAGGGGGTGGAGCGCATCGCCTACCTCGACGTCGACGTGCACCACGGGGACGGGGTGCAGGCGGCATTCTACGACGACCCGCGGGTGATGACCATCTCCCTGCACCAGCACCCGCTCACGCTGTGGCCCGGCACCGGGTTCAGCACGGAGGTGGGCGGCGGGGCGGCCGACGGCACGGCGGTGAACATCCCGCTGCCGCCGGGGACCGGGGACGCCGACTGGCGCCGCGCGTTCCACGCGGTGGTGCCCTCGGTGCTGGCGGCGTTCCAACCGCAGGTGCTGGTGACGCAGTGCGGGGCCGACGCGCACCGCGAGGACCCGCTGGCGGACCTGTCGAAGACCGTGGACGGGCAGCGCGCGACCTACCAGGACCTGCGGGAACTGGCCGACAGCTGCGCGGGCGGCAAGTGGTTGGCGCTGGGCGGCGGTGGATACTCGCTGTTCCGCGTGGTGCCGCGCGCCTGGACCCACCTGCTGGCGACGGTGCTGGACCGCGACCTCGCCCCGGAGACGACCATCCCCGAGGACTGGATGGCGCACGCGGCGCGGGCGGCGCAGAACGTCCCGCTGCCGACGTCGATGACCGACGGGGCTGATCCGTCCTACGAGCGTTGGACGGGGGTGACCGCGTCCTCGGTGGACACCTCGATTCGCGATACCCGGCACGCGGTGTTTCCGTTGCACGGTCTCGACCCGGTCGACAGCCGCGACTGAGGAGTCCGAAGTGGACGTGACTGTTCAGGGGCAGGAGCAGGCGGAGTACCCGCGGCAGTGGGAGGCCGACGTGGTGCTCTCCGACGGCGGCACGGTGCACATCCGGCCGATCGCGGTGGCGGACGCCGAGAAGCTGATCGCCTTCCACGGGCGGCTCAGCGACCGGACCCGCTACTACCGCTACTTCGGCCCGTACCCGCGGATGCCCCAGCGTGACGTGGAGCGGTTCACGCACGTCGACTACGCCAACCGGGTCGCGCTGGTCGCGCTGCTCGGCGACGACATCGTGGCGGTGGGCCGCTACGACCGGCTGGGCGAGCAGAAGTCGGCCGAGGTCGCGTTCGTGGTGGAGGACTCGCACCAGGGGCGCGGTCTGGGCTCGATCCTGCTGGAGCACCTCGCGGCCGCGGCGCGGGAGCGCGGGCTGCAGCGCTTCGTGGCGGAGGTGCTGGCGGAGAACTCGACGATGGTGCGGGTGTTCCGCGACGCCGGGTACCAGGTGAGCCGCGCGATGGAGGAAGGCGTGGTGCACCTGGAGTTCGACATCGACCTCACCGAGGAGTCGGTCGCCGTGGCCCGCGCCCGGGAGCAGGCCGCCGAGGCGCGCAGCGTGCACAACCTGCTGCGCCCCCGGTCGGTGGCGGTGATCGGCGCGTCGACTGACCACCGCAAGATCGGCCACGCGGTGCTGGCGAACCTGCTCACCGCGGACTTCACCGGCCCGGTGTACCCGGTCAACCCGGAGCACCGCTCGGTGCGCGGGGTGCGCGCCTACCCCTCGGTGCTCGACATCCCGGACGAGGTGGACCTCGCCGTGGTGGCGATCCCGGCGGCCGGGGTGACCGAGGTGCTCGACGACTGCCTGGCCAAGGGCGTGAAGACGCTGGTCATCGTCAGCTCCGGGTTCAGCGAGAGCGGTCCGGAGGGGCGGGAGGTCGAGCGCGCGATGGTGCGCGAAGCCCGCGTGCACGGCATGCGGGTGGTCGGCCCGAACGCGCTTGGCGTGGTCAACACCGATCCGGACTTCCGGCTCAACGCCAGCCTGGCCCCGCAGCTGCCGGGCCGCGGGCGCACCGGCTTCTTCTGCCAGTCCGGCGCGCTCGGGGTGGCGATCCTGGCCACCGCCACCGAGCGCGGGCTGGGGCTGTCGACGTTCGTCTCGGCGGGCAACCGGGCCGACGTGTCCGGCAACGACCTGCTGCAGTACTGGCAGACCGACCCGGCCACCGATGTCGTGCTGCTGTACCTGGAGTCGTTCGGCAACCCGCGCAAGTTCGGTCGGCTGGCGCGCCGGTTGGCCCGCAGCAAGCCGGTCGTGGTGGTCAAGTCGGGGCGCAACGCGGTGCGCCCGGGCCTGGCGGCGACCTCGGTGCAGATAGACGAGACCAGCGTGCAGGCGCTGTTCGAGCAGTCCGGCGTCATCCGCGTGGAGTCGGTGGCGCAGATGTTCGACACCGCGCTGCTGCTGGCGCACCAGCCGCTGCCGCAGGGTGATCGCGTTGCGATCGTGGGCAACTCCTCGGCCCTGGGGATGCTCGCGGCGGACGTGGCCCAGGCCCAGGAGCTGGCGCTGGCCGGGGAACCCGTCGACGTGGGCGCGTCGGCGGGGCCGGAGGTGTTCGCCGCAGCGGTCCGCGATGCTGCGCTGCGCCCGGACGTCGATGCGCTGGTGACGGTGTTCGCGCCCCCGGTGGCAGTCCCGGGGACCGCCTACGCCCGCGCCATGCGGGAGGCCCTGCAGGAGGCCGACGTGGCGCGCTCGAAACCGGTGGTGACCACCTTCCTGGCCGCCGAGGGCGTGCCAGACGAGCTGGCGGCTCCCGGGCCGGACGGCATCGCGGGCAGGGGGTCCGTGCCGTCGTACCCGAGCCCGGAGCGCTCGGTGCTGGCACTGGCCAGGGTGACCCGCTACGCGCAGTGGCGGGCCGCTCCGCAGGGGCACTTCGTGCGTCCTCCGGACGTCGACGCCGAGCGGGCGCGGTCGTTGGTCGAGGGCTGGCTGGCGGCCGGTGTCGACAAGCTCGACGACGAGTGCGTGCTGCAGCTGCTCGCCTGCTACGGCATCGACGTGGTGCCGTTCCGGCAGGTGAGCGGGGTGGAGGAAGCGGTGGCCGCCGCCGAGTCGTTGGGCTTCCCGGTCGCGCTGAAGTCGGTCAGCGACCACCTCCGCCACCGCAACGACCTGGTGGGGGTCCGGCTGGACCTGGGCAGTGCCGACGCGGTGCGGGCCGCCTACGCCGACATCCACCGGGTGTCCGGGCTCGCCGAGGTCTACGTGCAGCGGATGGCGGTGCGTGGGACCTCGTGCGTCATCGACCTGATGGACGACCCGTCGTTCGGCACGCTGGTGTCCTTCGGGCTCTCCGGGGTGGCCAGCGAACTGCTCGGCGACAAGGCCTACCGGGCCCTCCCGCTGTCCGACGTGGATGTGTCCGCGCTGGTCAGAGCACCCCGAGCGGCTCCGCTGCTGGCGGGGTACCGGGGCGCCGAACCGGCGGACCTGGCGGCGCTGGAGGACCTGGTGCTGCGGGTCGCGACGCTGGCCGAGGACCTGCCGGAGGTGCGCGACCTGGCGCTGCGACCGGTGCTGGCCTCCCCGGCGGGGGCCGCCGTCACCGGCGCCAAGGTGGCCATCGGCAAGTCCCCGGTGGTGCTGGACACGGGGCCGCGGCGGCTGCGCTGAACCCCTGTTCGAGACTGGGGCGTTCCGTTAATCTGTGCGGCGTGGACACCGACACCACCGCCCGCCGCCCCGAACCTGACGCGCCCACCTCGGTCGTGCTCGGACTGGTCTCGGCCGGGCAGCACCGGATCAAGGTCCGCGCGGCGCAGCAGGACGACCCGACCCGCCCGGTGGTCGTGCTGGTCCCCGCCATGGGGGTGCCCGCGCGGTACTACCGGCCGTTCGTGGCCGACCTGCACCGTCAGGGCCTGACCGTGGTCACCTTCGACCTTCGCGGCCAGGGCGAGAGCAAGCCGATCGCCGCCCGCGGCGTGCGCTACGGCTACCAGAGCTTGGTCGATGACCTCGACGGTGTCCTCGACCTGATCGAATCGGTGTTGCCGCAGGCGCCGCGCTTCCTGCTCGGGCACAGCCTCGGCGGGCAGATCGCCCTGCTGCACACCGCCCGCCACCCGGGACGGGTACAGGGGGTGGCGCTGGTGGCCTCGGGCTCGGTGTGGTTCCGAAGCTTCCCGGGCGTGCACAAGCTGCGCACGTTGGTCGGCACGCAGGTGGTGGCGACCGCCTCGACGCTGCTCGGCTACTGGCCTGGGCACCGCTTCGGCTTCGGCGGTCGGCAAGCGGCGGGCCTGATGCGGGACTGGGCACGCCAAGCTCGCACCAGCAAGTACCGCCTCCACGGCTCGGCCACCGACTACGAAGCTGCGCTGCGCGAGGTGCGGGTGCCGTTGCTGACCGTCAGCGTCGCGGGGGACCGGTTGGCACCGAAGTCCTCAGTGGACCACTTGGCGGGGAAGGCGCACCAGGCGGTGCGCACGTCCAAGCACTACACGAGGTCGGAGTCCGGGGCGGAGGACCTCGGCCACTTCAGCTGGGTGCGCAACGGCGGTGCCCTGTCGAAGTGGGTCAAGGACTGGATCGCGACTGCGCACCAACCGTCTGTCCACTCCTGAGCGACCAAGGACCGGCGGGCTGGGCAGTGCCCGCCCGCCGATCCGTCAGCAGACCGAGTCGCTGGGCTTGGGGACGCCGAGCCCGAACAGCGGGCGCAGCTTCAGCCCGATCCAGGTGCCGACCAGCGCCAGCAGCCCCCAGAGCCAACCGTGCAACGAGAACGAGGCGATCCCGGAGAAGTAGGCGCCGATGTTGCAGCCGTAGGCGAGGCGGGCGCCGTAACCCATCAGCAGGCCGCCGATCACCGCAGCCAGCACCGCCTTCGCTGGCATGCGCTTGGCCAGCACGAACGCGCCCGACGCGGCAGAGGCGACCAGGGCGCCGACGATGATCCCGAAGTCCAGCACCGAGGTCGAGTCGGCCAGCACCGGACCGGCCAGCGACGCGGCCCGCTCACCCTGCCAGTAGGGCCAGCTCGCCACGTCGACACCGACCGCCTGCAGCGCCTTCGAGCCCCACAGGACGAACGCCGAGGTGATGCCCCACGGGGAGCCGCGGGTCAGCAGCACGACCGCGTTGAGCACGGCCAGCAGGATCGCCCCGACCCACAGCGGCCACGCGCCGCGCAGGAATCGCCACAGCCCGTGCGACGTCGGCGGCCGACCGGCCGGGGGAGCGTCGTGCCGACGAGCCCAGCGGATCGCGACGAAGCCGATCGCACCGATCACGGCCAGCTGCACCACCAGCGCGCCGAAGTAGCCCAGGCCGGTGTCCTCGGCCAGCGAGAAGGAGCCGAAGGTGATCGCTTCGGACGTCCACATCGGAAGGTGCAGGGCGCCCAGCACGGAACCGCAGATGAAGAAGAACAGCGTGATGACCAACAGGGTGTTGCCGCCGCCGACGGCGAACAGGGTGCCCGAAGCGCACGCGCCGCCCAGCTGCATGCCGATGCCGAACAGCACCGCACCGACGACCAGTCCGAGGCCGACGGGGGAGACGTTGCCCTCCGCCTCCCCGCCGAAGAAGGTCACCCCACCGGCCAGGATCGGGGCGAACAGGATCGAGGCGGCGCCGAGCATGAGCAGGTGCGCGCGGATCCCCTCGGTCTGTCCGACGGAGACCAGCTGCCGCCAGGCGGAGGTGAACCCGAAGCGGGAGTGGAACAGGGTCAGCCCGAGCGCGAGTCCGAGCCCGGCCAGCACGGCGGACTTCACACCGACTGCGGCGGCCGCGGCGACCACCAGCGCCACGGCGGCGAGCGCGCCGATGGTCAGCGGAACCCACTGCGGCTTGCCCTGCGGTTCTCGCGGGGGAGCTGTTCTCTGCGGGGCGGATGTGGCTGTGGTCGACATTCTCGGCACTCCAAGGCTGGAAGTGGACAGCACCGACGAAACCACGCCGCGGGGACCGATCACCAGCAGTTCCGAATTGTGGGAAAGGTGGGGATCGAAACCGATGTGATTCCCACGCAACCCCACGCGCCACCCCCTCCGTCTGTAGGGCATGAGACGCCTACACACCGCAATGGGTGCGGGGGCTCTGCTCCTTGCGCTGGCCGCCTGCGCCCAACAGCCGACCGACGATGTGGGTTTCGGCGGCCAGCCGCCGGCACCGCCCGGACCGGTGCAGCCGAAACCGGAGAACGAACGGACCCCCGTCGCCGAGACCTCACTCGACGCCACGGCGTTGCCGGAGGGCTACCCGGCGAAGGTCTGGACCCAGGACGGCGGCGCCGCCCTGGTGGCCACCGGCCAGGAAGGCGGCTGCAGCAATGTGCACGCCGAGGTGGCCGAGCAAACCGCTGACCACGTCAAGCTCGTCCTGGTCGAGGAAACCCCGGACCCGCCGGGGATCTGCACGATGGACCTGCGCTACCCGCCGGTGGCGGTCCAGCTGGACGCGCCGCTCGACGACCGCAAGGTCGTCCTGGAACAGCGCGACGTGAAGGTCCCACGCTGACAACAGGCGCGCAGGAAAGTCCTGCCCGCGTAGCAAGAACCTGAGAAACCTGGCCGCTCTGGGACGACCTGGGAATCCTGCCACTCAGGAACGTCCTGACGAACCACACAGGAACGATCGGAACGGACACAACCAGAACACCGCGTTTCCCGCAGGAGGTGGGGCTCCTGCGGGATACGTGGCGTTCTGCCCCCGTGCAAACCCGTTCGAGTGGTGGAATCGTGTCCAGTTGACACGTGCACGACCTGGCGGAAAGCGTGCGGCACGGCTGCCGCCGAAGCGGAGATGTCACATGCGCCGCAGGCGCACCACCCACCCCAGCAACTCGCTCTGCCGCGGGTTCTCAGACCTCGCCTGGCGAGGAGAACCCGTTCGTCGCGCATCTGGACATGCATGAGAACGGGATCCCGGAGCCAGGCGGCGTCTGAGGCTCCGCTACCCGCACCGCCGCGCAAAGCGTGGTCAGAACAGGAAACTACCGGCCGAAGGAGATCTGGAGGGTGGGCTTGGTGGCTTCTGCGAAGAAGTCCTCGCCCTTGTCGTCCACCACGATGAAGGCCGGGAAGTCCTCGACCTCGATGCGCCAGACGGCTTCCATGCCGAGCTCGGGGTACTCCAGCACCTCGACCTTGCGGATGCAGTCCTGCGCCAGCCGGGCCGCGGGGCCGCCGATGGAGCCGAGGTAGAAGCCGCCGTGGGTGCGGCAGGACTCGGTGACCTTCTTCGACCGGTTGCCCTTGGCCAGCATGACCAGCGAGCCGCCTGCGGCCTGGAACTGCTCCACGTAGGCGTCCATGCGCCCCGCGGTGGTGGGGCCGAAGGAGCCGGAGGCGTAGCCGTCCGGTGTCTTGGCCGGGCCCGCGTAGTACACCGGGTGGTCGCGCAGGTACTGGGGCATCGGTTCACCGGCGTCGAGCCGTTCGGCGATCTTGGCGTGCGCGATGTCGCGGGCCACCACCAGCGGACCGGTCAGCGACACCCTGGTCTTGACCGGCAACTTCGACAGCTCGGCGCGGATCTCGCTCATCGGCCGGTTCAGGTCGATCTTGACGACGTCGTCGGACAGCTGCTCGTCGACCACGTCCGGCAGGTAGCGGGCCGGGTCGCGCTCCAGCTGCTCCAGGAACACGCCCTCCGGGGTGATCTTGGCCTTGGCCTGCCGGTCCGCGGAGCAGGACACCGCCACGCCGACCGGCAACGACGCGCCGTGCCGGGGCAGCCGGATCACGCGCACGTCGTGGCAGAAGTACTTGCCGCCGAACTGCGCGCCGATGCCGAACTGCCGGGTCATCTCCAGCACCTGCTGCTCCATCTCGACGTCGCGCAGCGCGTGCCCGGAGGCGGAGCCCTCGCGCGGCAGTTCGTCGAGGTAGCGGGCGGAGGCCAGCTTGGCGACCTTGAGGTTGAACTCGGCGGACATGCCGCCGACCACGATCGCCAGGTGGTAGGGCGGGCAGGCCGCGGTGCCCAGCGAGCGCAGCTTCTCCTCCAGGAACCGGCCGAGCCGCGTCGGGTTCAGCAGCGCCTTGGTCTCCTGGTACAGGAAGGTCTTGTTGGCGCTGCCGCCGCCCTTGGCCATGAACAGGAAGTCGTACTGCGGGTCGGTGCCGCCCTTGGAGTAGAGCTCGATCTGCGCGGGCAGGTTGCTTCCGGTGTTGCGCTCGTCCCAGAAGTTCAGCGGCGCCATCTGCGAGTAGCGCAGGTTCAGGTCCTGGTAGGCGTCGAAGATGCCGCGGGCCAGCGCTTCCTCGTCCTGGCCGCCGGTCAGCACTGATTCGGTGCGCTTGCCGATCACGATCGCGGTGCCGGTGTCCTGGCACATCGGCAGCACCCCACCCGCCGAGACGCACGCGTTGCGCAGCAGGTCGGTGGCCACGAACCGGTCGTTCGGGCTGGCCTCGGGGTCGTCGATGATCGCACGCAGCTGGGCCAGGTGCGACGGGCGGAGCAGGTGCTGGATGTCCTTGATCGCCTCGGTGGCCAGGGCGGTGAGCGTGCTCGGCTCGACTTCGAGGAAGCGCCGCCCCGCCGCCTCGACCACGCGAATGCCCTCGGTGGTGACCAGGCGGTATTCGGTGTCGTCGGGGCCGAGCGGCAGTACTTCGGTGAAATCGAACTTCGTGGTGGTCACGTCGCGGCTCCTTTGCGCGCGTTCGGGTTACGCGATGCCCCATGTAACCGCGTGGTGGATCAGCGCGTCCACGGGGGTGGCCCAGGTGTGACGGATCGCTGATCCGGCCGGTGCGGGCGGGCGGTGGTCGGCCTGCGACGCTGGCAGCGGGACTCGTCGCCGCACTTCGGGAGCGGTGCCTGTAGCTACGGAGGTCATCTTGTCGACGACAGATCCACTCGACCGGCTGGTCAACCTTTGGGACCTGGGTGGCCAGCCCGTCGGCGACGGCGTGCTGACCCGTGCGGGCGTGGTGCTGCGCAGTGACGCTCCGCACAGTGGGGACCGCCCGCCGTCGGACGTGCCGAGCTGGCCGCCGGGGGTGGTGGTGGACCTGCGCGATTCGTGGGAGGTGGAGCGCGAGGCGCACCCGCTGGCGGAGGTGGCCGAGGTGCGCCACGTTCCGCTGCTGGAGAACCTGCAGGACTTCGAGGTGGTGGTCGACGACGCGGCGCACGACCTGACCAAGCTCTACCAGGCGATCGTGCAGGGTGCCGCGAAGAAGCTGGTCGAGGTGTTCCGCATCGTGCTGGAGGCGGACGGCCCGGCGCTGATCCACTGCGCGGCGGGCAAGGACCGCACGGGTGTGTCGGCGGCGCTGCTGCTGGGCGCGGTGGGGGTGCGCGACGACGCGATCGTGGCGGACTACGCGCGCACCGACCAGAACATGTTCCGGGTGCTCCAGCGGCTCGACCAGGCCCCGGTACTCCCGCCCGGGGTGGACGAGGAGGTGGTCCGGGAGCTGATGTCCACGCCGACGGAGGCGATCGAAAGCGTCCTCGAAACCTTCGGCAGGTTCGAGGACCGAGCGGCGGGCTGGCTTCGAAGCCACGGCGTGACCGAGGACGAGCTGACCCGCTGGCACCAGAAGTTCACCGACCGCGTCTGATCAGCGAACAGCGGTCCGCCCACCCCCCACCCCGAGGTGGGCGGACCGCCACGTGGGGTCGGGAGGTCGGACCCGTCCGAACGACGACCCCGGCCTCCCGGAGAAAGCGGTGGGAACCACCGCGAGGCCCCTCCCCAGGAACAAAAAGGCTGACCCCCCACCCCAGGAAAGTCAACGAGCCAACCGGGTGGAACCCACCCAGAACAACGAGCCCGAAGATCCCACCAGCCCCACGAGCCCAAACCAACCCCACGAACCACATCGAAGCCCGCTCGTGACCAGGCCAGCAACGTCAGGAAGACGAGAAGCCGTCCTAAAGCCACCGCCGCGCCGAAGCCGAAGGATTTGCGGGGGCTCGGCCCCGCAGTGGACGCGGGTTGAGAGCTCGGTCTGTGGAGGTGAAGGGCGACGAAGTCAGCGGAAGGTGTCCTTCGTCGAAGCACGTCCGCAGGCAGGTGGTGGTTGGTTCTTAACCCAGGCCGGGAACGTCGGGAAGGCGAGGAGCCTTCCTGGACGTCACCGCCGCACCGTGGGGGTCTGCGGGGGCTCGGCCCCCGCAACATCATCCTGACCGCGCCGTGGTCCGCGCCCTCCGCGGACACACCTCACCCCAAACCCGCGCGGTCAGCTCGCGTAGGCGCGCAGGCGGTCGGCGCGGTCGCCCTGCCGGAGCTTGGACATGACCTCGCGCTCGATCTGCCGGACCCGCTCGCGGGACAGGCCGAACGACTTGCCGATCTGGTCCAGGGTGCGCGGCTGGCCGTCGTCGAGGCCGTAGCGCATCCGGATGACCGCCTGCTCCCGCTCCTCCAGGGTGGCCAGCACCCGGCGCAGGTCGTCCTGCAGGAAGCCGGAGATCACCGCGTTCTCCGCGTCGGCGGACTCGGCGTCCTCGATGAAGTCGCCGAGCGGTGCGTCCTCCTCGGCGCCGACCGGCATGTCCAGGCTCACCGGGTCGCGGGAGTGGTCCATCAGGTCGAGGATCTTCTCCACCGGGATGCCGGCCTCTTCGGACAGCTCCTCGTCGGTGGCCTCCCGGCCGAGCTTCTGGTGCAGGTCGCGCTTGATGCGGGCCAGCTTGTTGACCTGCTCGACCAGGTGGACGGGCAGCCGGATGGTGCGGCTCTGGTCGGCCATGCCGCGGGTGATGGCCTGCCGGATCCACCAGGTGGCGTAGGTGGAGAACTTGAAGCCCTTGGTGTAGTCGAACTTCTCCACCGCGCGGATCAGACCAAGGTTGCCCTCCTGGATGAGGTCCAGCAGCGGCATGCCGCGGCCGGTGTAGCGCTTGGCGAGGCTGACCACCAGACGGAGGTTGGCCTCCATCAGGTGGTTCTTGGCTCGGCGACCGTCCCGGACCACGGCGTTGAGGTCGGAGCGCCGCTCGGGGGAGAGGTTGCCGCTGGTCTCCAGCAGGTGCTTGGCGAACACCCCGGCCTCGATGCGCTTGGCGAGGTCGACCTCTTCCTGTGCGGTGAGCAGCGCGGTGCGCCCGATGCCGTTGAGGTAGACGCGCACCAGGTCGGCCGATGGGCCCTGGGTGTCCAGTTCCTCGGCGACTGCGACGTCTGGCTTGGTGGTCTGCGGGACGGTCATGAGCTCCCTCCCTGACGGGCTGGCTTGGCGGGCGCAATTCACACCTGCGCGCCGTTGCGCGGTGCGTTGGACGCGTACGCTCGTGGGTACGGGCTTGCGCGTCGACGTCTCCTCCGGGCGTTGTCGATCGGTGCCCCCGGCACCTCTCGGCATGGCCGTCGAAGCTTCGTTACCTGGAAAACGACCGGCGTGCCGAATTCGTTCCCGAAGTTCTCGATGGGGAGACGTCATGGCGGTCACATCCGTTGCGCCACCAAGCCTGAGGATTTCCTGAGAACTCCCGTTACATTTACACCTCAACCAAAAGGGTGAATGGCCCGTCGTTGACGCTCTCCACCGACATCATCGCCCCGAACATCCCGGTGGACACCCGCGCGCCCCGCTCGCGCAGCTCCGCCACGACCGCCTCGACCAGCGGTTCGGCGTGCTCCGGGCGGGCCGCCTCGGTCCACGACGGGCGGCGGCCCTTGCGGGTCGACCCGTAGAGCGTGAACTGGCTGACGACGAGCAGCGGTGCCCCGGACGTGGCGCAGGACTCCTCGTCGCGCAGCGCGCGAATCTCGTGGAGTTTCCGAGCCATTTTGACGGCTTCCGCATGCCCGTCGGAATGCGTCACACCCAATAGCACTAACAGCCCGGGCTCTTCGATCTTGCCCACGACGACGCCGTCGACCGTTACCGAGGCGCGAGTGACCCGAGTGGCGATTGCTCTCACCGCGCGCCTCCCGCCCATTCCGCCGGAACGAGCATTCCGTGCCGGACGAGCTCGCGGACCACGGGGACCGCGGCGCGGGTCAGCTCCTCGGCGTCCTCACCGAACCCCAACGCGAGCAGCTCGAGGAGCTCGCCCAGCGGCAGTGCGCCACGGCACCCGGCCAGCAGCCGGACGCCGAGCTCGTCGACCTCGTGCTGCCACCCCGGGCCGTCCGTGCGGTGCAGGCGGTGCACCAGCGGGCTCCAGCCCTCGTCGCCGGGTTCGGACACCTGCTCGAGCACCGTGCTGCTGGCGGTGACCAGGCGGGCCGCCAGCAGGCCTTCGGCCGAGCCGTTCGCGCGCAGCCAGTCGACGCGGCGCAGCCACTCGTCGGACTCCGGGCCGAGCGGGTCGTCGAAGGCGTGCCGCAGGTCCTCGCACACGACCTCACCGCGCTCGGCGCCGGTGCGGCGCAGGGTGACGAACCCGAAGCCGATGCCGACCACGCCGTTGTCCTCGAACCAGTCCAGCCACTCACCGGCCTTCCGCACGCCCTGCGGGGAGCGCAGGTCGTAGCCCGCGTCGCGCAGCCAGGTCCCGACGTACAGCGCCGGGTCGGCGACGTCGCGCTGGACGAACCAGGCGTCGACCCCGGCGCCCGGGGGCAGCCACCGGGACACCCGGTCCTCCCAGTCCTCGCCCTCGCGGTGCACCCAGGAGGCCAGCAGCTGCCCGGTGCCGCCCTCGTTGAGGAACGCGGGCAGCTGGCGCACCACCAGCGCGCTCGCGTCGTCCCCGGCCAGGCCCGAGTCGCGGTAGGTGAAGTCGGTGCGCGGCGGCCCCACCACGAACGGCGGGTTGCACACGACCATGTCGAAGCGGCGGCCGCGGACCGGGTCGAACCACTCGCCCTCACCCAGTTCCACGTCGATCTCGTTGAGCCGGAACGTCGCCTCGGCCAGTGCGAGCGCCCGCTTGGAGACGTCGGTCGCGGTGATGCGCTGGGCGTGCGTGCTCGCGTGCAGCGCCTGCACACCGCAGCCGGTGCCCAGGTCCAGCACCGAACCGACCGGCCGCCGCGAGGTGGCCCGCACCAGGCTCAGCGAGGCGTGCCCGACGCCGAGCACGTGGTCGGGCTCGACCGGGCGGCCACCACGCAGGTCGGAGTCGAGGTCGGAGACGACCCACCACGAGTCGTCACCGACGCCGTGCGGGCGGACGTCCAGCCCGGCACGCAGCCGGTCGCCGTCGGCGACGACGATCCCGGCGGCCTGCGCGTCGGTCAGCGGCAGCGGCGCGAGCGCGGGCTCGACGGCGGCCTGCGGCTCGGGCTGCCCGAGCAGGAACAAGCGGACGAGCGTGCCGAGCGGTCCGGCGTCGGCGGTGGCGCGCAGCGCGGGCACCGGCTCGCCGCGCCCCAGCGCGACGTGCGCCTCCGGGCCGAGCAGCTCCACGACGCCGTCGGCGTCGTACCCGGCGTCGTGGAACGCGTCGCGGAGTCGGTCGATGCGGTCATGGGACAGGTCTGGAATCACGTCCCAAATCCTCACACGCCCGCCGGATGCCGCATCCGCCCGCCGAACTCCGGGTGCGCACCCAGGCCGCCGCGAGCCGGCTCGTCGAAAATGAGTTCGCCGCTCAGGGGCCGGTGTGGGAGCCTGCGAGTCGTCCCTACCGGTCTGATCTTGGGAGGTTGCGGTGTTCTCGGTTTCCCTGGGGGACGACAACGCGGAGCTGCGCCCGCTCGAACCGTGGCGCGCGGAGGAGTTCCTGGCACACATGGACCGGGGGCGCGAGCACATCGGTCAGCACATCGGGTTGGCCGATGCGGTCACCGACCTGGAGTCCAGCCGCGCGTTCCTCCGCCAGTACGCGGAGAAGGCGGCGTCCGACACCGGGCGGATCTTCGGGATCTGGGTGGACGACCAGCTCGTGGGCGGTGTGCTCTTCCGGACCATGGACGTGCCGCGCGGCAACGCCGAGGCGGGCTGCTGGCTGGAACCGGCGGCGGTGGGCCGGGGCCTGGTCACCAGGGCGGCGCGGGTGATCATCGACTGGGCGGTCGAGGAGCGCGGGATCCACCGGGTGGAGTGGCAGGTCGCGTCGGCGAACCAGGCCAGCATCGCGGTGGCCAAGCGGTTGGGGATGGTCAAGGACGGTGTGCTGCGGGCGAGCGGCTTGCACCGGGGCCAGCGGCAGGACGTCGAGATCTGGTCCGTGCTGGCACCGGAGTGGCGGGCGGCCAAGCGGTCGAACTGACGGGCTCAAGCCTCGGCCGTGAGGCGCTCCAGCGTCCGCCGCCCCAGCTGGCTCATGCCCGGGTTGCTCTCGACGTAGTACCAGACGAGCCCCATGGCCTGCTGGAACGCCCACGCCCTGCCGCGCTCCCACTCCAACGGGTCGCACCCGAGGGCGTCGCGGAGCGCCTGCCGCGGTCCGGCTTCGAGCAGGTGCCAGGCGACCACCAGGTCCAGCGCGGGGTCGGCTGGGCCGAAGCCGCCGACGTCGATGACCCCGGCCAGCCGCCCGTCGGAGACGAGCAGGTTGTCCGGGACCAGGTCGCCGTGGGTCATCACGTCCCCGGTCGATCCGCGGGGGAGCTCCCGCATGTCCTGCCACATCCGCCGCAGCCGCGGGACGTCGAGCAGCTGCTCGCTGTTGTCGAAGCAGGTCGCCATCCAGTCGTCGTGCGTCCGCAGGTCACCACCGCGACCCGTCCCGGAGAACGTCCGCCCGCGCGTGTCGATGGCGCGCACGCCGCGGATGAACTCGGCCAGGTCGTGCGCGAACGCCACGGACCCACCGGGCTCCGCGTCGGTGGCCACGACACCGGGCAACCAGGTCTGGACCGACCACGGCAGCGGGTAGCCCGCCCCGGGGGCACCCAGCGCGACCGGCTCCGGCGTCGGGAACGGGGTGCGTCCCATGAGCTCGCGAGCCTGTCCGGCCTCGGCTTCGAGCCGCCGCCGAGTAGGTTCGGGGTCACCGGGCTCCAGCGGGAACCGGGCCGCGAGCTGGTCACCGATCCGGAAGAGGGCGTTCACGGTCCCCCGCGACGCAACGCGCCGAACGGGTAGTCCCCGCCACTGCGGGAACTGCTCCGCCACCAGCGCGCGCACCACCTCCGGCGGCACGGCCAACTGCCCGACGTGCATGTCCACGCCGAGCACCCTCACACGTCCCGATCACCACCCGCAAAGGGTTTTCCAGCAGGCTGCGGCCCCGGGCGGGCGGTCGCGGTCAGCGAAGCCCCGGGAGCGGCGGCGTTTTCGGCCACCTCGGCTTCGATCGCTTCGTTTCCTTCATCGGCGACCTGAGCGCGAATGGCGTTGTTCCGTTCACAGCGAGCCGACTTGGCCGGGTCGGTCGTGGTCATGCCTCCTTGCCTTCGATGTACTCGCGGAGATCGGCACCGCGGGTCTTCCCCGCGGTCACTCCGGAGCTGTCCTCGGGGTCGACGATCACGTCAGCACGCATCCGGAGCTCGTCACGTTGTTCTACGTCGTCCGGCGCTGCGGCGGCGTGTCGGTGGAAACGGCCTTCCGGGAGAGGTGGACCGGCTGCGCGTGCGACGATGTGCCCATGCCGAACAAGCTCAACCTGACCGGTGATGCCGAGGCCGACAAGTTGCTCAGCGACGACCCGTTCGCCCTGCTCACGGGGATGTTGTTGGATCAACAGGTCGCGATGGAGATCGCGTTCACCGGGCCGAAGAAGATCGCCGACCGGATGGGCGGCTTCAGCGTCGCCAAGATCGCCGAGTCCGATTTGGACGAGTTCGTCGAGCTGTGCGTGCAGAAGCCCGCGATCCACCGGTACGGCGGCTCGATGGGGCGGCGGGTGCACGCGTTGGCGCAGTACGTCGTCGAGCACTACGACGGCCGGACCGAGGCCATCTGGACAGAGGGCGACCCCGACGGCAAGGAAGTGCTGAAGCGGCTCAAGGCGCTGCCGGGTTACGGCGACCAGAAGGCGCGGATCTTCCTCGCGCTGCTGGGCAAGCAGCGGGGCGTGCAGCCCGCCGGGTGGCGTGAAGCTGCTGGGGCCTACGGCGAGGACGGCTCGCGCCGCTCGATCGCCGACGTCGTCGACGAGCAGACACTGCAGGAGGTCCGCTCCTTCAAGAAGGAGCAGAAGGCAGCGGCCAAGGCCGCCAAGGGCTGAGCGGCGCACGTCGCACCGGAGTGCATCAACTCCCACCGGTGGACGCCGCGAGCCAACCCCCCCGCAGCCGCTGACCGGCGAGTCAGGCCGCGGCGGCGCCCGGGCGCTGGTAGCGGTCGACGTACTCCTGCTCGGAGAGCTCGGCGATGGCGTACATGATCTCGTCGGTGATCGACCGCAGCACCGGCAACGAGTTGTCCAGGCCCGAGTAGCGGCGGAAGTCCAGCGGGTCGCCGAAGCGCACCGAGACCGGGTGCCGCCGCGGGATCTTCTTGCCGCGCGGCTGGAGCTTGTCGGTGCCGGTCAGCGCCACCGGCACGACCGGGGCGCCGGTGCTCAGCGCGAGCCGCGCGACGCCGGTGCGGCCCCGGTACAGGCGGCCGTCGGGGGAGCGGGTGCCCTCGGGGTGGATGCCGAACGCGCCACCGGCGCGCAGCACCTTCTCGGCGGCTTCCAGCGACTCCTTCGCGGCGCGGCCTTTGCCCCGGTCCACCGGGATCGCGCCCCACGTGGTGAACAGCCACTTCAGCAGCGCCCCCTTGGCGCCGGTGCCGGTGAAGTACTCCGCCTTGGCCAGGAACGCGACCGGGCGGGGCAGGACCAGCGGGACGATGAAGCTGTCGAGCACGGCGAGGTGGTTCGGCGCCAGGATCACCGGACCGGTGGTCGGCACCTTGTCCGCGTCGATCACCGTCGGCCGGTAGATCGTGCGCGCCACCGCACCGACGACCCGCTTGCTCACCGCGTACAGCATTCGACCTCCACCGAATTGATCCCGCTCGAATTTAACCGGTCGAGGTTTCGAGCGTGCGTCCCGGCGGTCAACCTCGGGGTCGGACACCGAACTCCGCGCGTCCCCGGGGTGTTGGCGGCGGCGCTCGGGTGGGAGCATGAACGTGGAGGTAGCGTCGTGAACAACTCACATCGTGACGACTCCCCGGTGCTGATCACCGAGGCCCAGCCGTCCTTAGACGATCAGCAGGCGATGCGTCGCCGCAGGTACGCGATCATGATGGCCAGCCGGATCCCGTGCCTGGTGCTGGCGGCCGTGGTGTTCCAGCTGTGGCAGCTGTGGTGGTTGGCGCTGATCATCCTGGCGATCTCGATCCCGCTGCCGTGGATGGCGGTGCTCATCGCCAACGACCGGCCCGTGCAGAAGAGCGAGAAGGTGAACCGGTACCGGCGCTCGCACCGCACCCTGGAGTCCCGCGAGCACCAGGTCATCGAGGGCTGACGGACGCCTGGCGCAACCACCCGCGCCGGACGTGCGGCATCATTGGGACATGAGCACGATGACGCTGCCGGAGACCGATACCCGGACCGAGACCACTGATCAGACCAGTGACGACCGGCCGGAGATGTTCCACTACGTGCAGAAGGACAAGATCGCCGAGAGCGCGGTCATGGGCACGCACGTGGTGGCGCTGTGCGGTGAGGTGTTCCCCGTCACCAAGTCGCCGAAGCCGGGCTCGCCGGTCTGCCCGGACTGCAAGGAGATCTTCGAGTCGCTGCCGCCCGGCGGCAAGGACTGACTCGCGGGCGCGACCGCGCGGTGCGCTGAGCTCAGCCGCCGCGCGGTTCTGCCTGCTTGCGCTGCTCCGGCAACGGCACGCCGTTGCGCGGTAGTCCCGCCGCGCCGCCCCGCTCCTCCGGTGCCTCGTGCTCAGCTGGCGGCTCGGCCTCGGCCTCCTCGACCGGCTCCGCTGCCTGGCCGTTGCGCCACGCCCGGTAGCCCTCCTCGGTGTGCATGCGCTGCTCGAGGCGCCGCATCTCCAGCCGCCGCCACCGCCGCCGCTCCCGGCGGGTCATCTTCGCCGGGTACATCTCCTGGATCGCGTAGTTGAACTGCGCGCCCATGATGATCGCCAGGCCGATGAAGAACGCGAACAGCAGGAAGGCGATCGGGGTGGCCAGCGCGCCGTAGGTGTAGCCGGTGCCGGTCACCCAGGTGATGTAGAGCCGCAGGCCGATGCTCGAGCACAGGAACAGCGCCATCGCCAGCAGCGCGCCGGGCAGGCCCCGGTGCCACGGCAGCTTGCGCGGCACCGCCACCTTGTACAGCGTCGCCAGCGCCACCACCAGCCCGACCGCGGTCGCCGGGTAGTAGAAGACCTGGATCAACCAGGCGATGTCGTCCTGGTAGTCCTGCGGGAAGATCGTCGGCAGCCAGTCCGGGCCGAGCGCGATGACCGGCAGCCCGAACACCGCCAGGACCAGGCACACCAGGTACAGCAGTAGCGCGAAGATGCGCTGCCACACGCTGTTGCGCACCAGGTACTGGTCGTAGGCCATGGTGATCGAGTCGACCAGCGACGCCAGCGCGGACGACCCCGCCCACAGCGACAGCAGGAAGCCCACCGAGACGATCTCGCCCTTGCCCTTGGTCAGGATGTCGGCCACCGTCGGGCCGATGATCTGGTCCACCACGTTCTGCGTGAACACGGTGCGGGAGAACGCCAGGATCTTGTCGTGCACCGCGTCGACGACCGACGGGCCGAACCAGTCCCCGAGGAAGCCCAGGCTGCCCAGCAGCCCGAGCAGCAGCGGCGGCATGGACAGCGTCTGCCAGAACGCGGCCGCCGCCGACTCGGAGAAGATGTTGTCCCACCAGGCCTTGTCCAGGGTGCGCGCGATCAGGCGCAGCGGCCCTCGTCGCACCGGGGCGTCCCGTGGTGCGGCGGCACTGCGCCCCCGGCTTGCTGGCGAACTCGGCGAACCCATGGCACCCACAAGGATGCTGCATTGCCCCCCGCGATGAGCGCCGACCCGGAAAAACGGAGTGTCGCATTCGTCTCCACAGCCGTGCCGGTGGAGATCCACCAGCGGAGGTAAGCTGCACGGCGGCCCGCATCGAGCCGATCGACGTGCGCGCGGGCGTTCGCAGGGCGGTGCCACGACTCGCCCGCGCCATTCAGGCAGGGGAGACCCAGGAAGGAGCGGCGAGCCGGCGTGTCCGAAGCGCAACTCGACAATCCCGTCCGATCAGTGCTCAGCGACCCCTCGCAGGCCCCGTCCCGACCGCTGCGCGCGTGGCAGCGCAGAGCGCTCACCAAGTACCTGTCGACCAAGCCGCAGGACTTCTTGGCGGTCGCGACGCCGGGCGCGGGCAAGACCACCTTCGGACTCCGGGTCGCCGCCGAGCTGCTCGCCGACCGCACCGTCGAGGCGGTCACCGTGGTCGCCCCGACCGAGCACCTCAAGCACCAGTGGGCGCTGGCGGCGGCCGGGGCGGGCATCGCGCTGGACTCCAACTTCCGCAACGCCGACGGCATCACCTCCAGCGACTACCAGGGCGTGGTCGTGACCTACGCGCAGGTCGCGGCGCACGAGGCACTGCACCGGGTGCGCACCGAGCGCCGCAAGACGCTGGTGATCCTCGACGAGGTGCACCACGCCGGTGACGCAAAGTCCTGGGGTGACGCGATCCGGGAGGCCTTCACCCCGGCCGTGCGGCGCCTGTCGCTGACCGGTACGCCGTTCCGCAGCGACGACTCGCCGATCCCGTTCATCAGCTACGAGCCCGACGCCGACGGCTCGATGCGCAGCCGCCCCGACCACTCCTACGGCTACTCGGACGCGCTCAACGACGGCGTGGTCCGGCCGGTGGTCTTCCTGGCCTACTCCGGTGAGGCGCGGTGGCGCACCAGCGCGGGCGACGAGTTCAGCGCGCGCCTCGGCGAGCCGCTGACCGCCGAGCAGACCGCCCGCGCGTGGCGCACCGCCCTGGACCCGGCGGGGGAGTGGGTCCCGGCGGTGCTGCGGGCCGCGGACACACGGCTGGCGCAGCTGCGCAACGGTGGCATGCCCGACGCCGGTGGGCTGGTGATCGCCACCGACCACGTCACCGCCAAGGCCTACGCCAAGACCCTGCGCCAGATCACCGGCACCGAGCCGGTGGTGGTGCTCTCCGACGACCCGCAGGCCTCCAGCCGGATCGCCGAGTTCGCCGAGTCCGACGACCGGTGGATGGTCGCGGTCCGGATGGTCAGCGAAGGCGTCGACGTGCCGCGCCTGGCCGTCGGCGTGTACGCCACCAGCGCCTCGACGCCGCTGTTCTTCGCGCAGGCCATCGGCCGCTTCGTGCGGTCCCGGCGGCCGGGGGAGACCGCCAGCGTCTTCCTGCCGAGCGTGCCGGTGCTGCTGGAGCTGGCCAGCCAGCTGGAGACCCAGCGCGACCACGTGCTGGGCAAGCCGCACCGGGAGAAGGACGGCTGGGACGACGAGCTGCTCGCCCAGGCCAACCGCAAGGAGGACGAGCCCGGCGAGGAGGAGAAGGCGTTCACCTCGCTGGGCGCCGAGGCCGAGCTGGACCAGGTGATCTACGACGGCTCGTCGTTCGGCACCGCGGCCTTCAGCACCTCCGAGGAGGAGCAGGACTACCTCGGCCTGCCGGGCCTGCTGGAACCCGACCAGGTGCGGGCGCTGCTGCGGCAGCGGCAGTCGCAGCAGCTCGAGGACGTCGCCAAGCGCGAGGCCGACGCGAAGGCGGCGAAGGCCGCCGAGCAGGCCGAGCAGCGCGCGAACGCGAAGCCGCAGAGCGTGCAGGAGCGGTTGCAGAAGCTTCGCAAGGAGCTGAACACGCTGGTGTCGCTGCACCACCACCGGACCCGCAAACCGCACGGCAAGATCTACAACGAGCTGCAGAAGACCTGCGGCGGCCCCCCGACGGCGATGGCCACGGTCGAACAGCTCGAGGAGCGCATCGCCACCCTCCGCTCCTGGTGAGGCTCAGCGCGCAGCGTGCCGACGCGCGGTGACCAGGACCAGGGCCGCGCCGCAGGCCAGCACGGCCGCGAGCACGAGCAGCAGCGTGCCGAAGCCGGAGCTGGTCAGGGCTCCGGCCAGCAGCGGGCCGAGGCCAGCGCCGACGAAGAACCAGAACGTCGACAGCGAGATCGCCGTGGAACGGGCCCGGTCGGCGCGCGCCCCGACGGTTTCGATCATCGCCGGTGCGGCGACGGCGATGCCGGCGACGAACGCCATCAGCAGGATCGAGAGCCCGGTGGTTCCGGGTGCCAGCAGGGCGGTCAACAGGTTGACCACTGAGGCGAACAGTAGGGCGAGCGCGATCCGGAACGCGCTGGTGATCCGCCGCAGCCACGGGGTCAGGAACGGGACCACCAGCATCACCGGCAGCGCACTCGCCCGCAGTGCTAGCAGCGCCTGCGGGCTCCCGGCGGTGCCGGTGAGCTGGAGCCCGGTGTAGACGGCGACGAAGGAGCCGAACACGGCGGGCGTGGCCGCGTAGAGCAGCCGGAGGCGGGGGTTGCGCAGCAGAGCCGGGACGGCCCGGTACGCGTCCAGCGGTGAGCTGGTGGTTGTGGGCCGATCGGGCAGCATCACGGTGCGCAGGGCGAGTGCCATGACGGCGAAGGCCAGCGCGCTGGCGGCGAACACCATCCGCCAGCCGAGCGCGTCCGCGATGATCTGGGCGGCGATCTGGGCGACCACTGCCGAGGCCAGGAACGCCGTGGTGACCGCGGTGGTCTTCACCATGCGGTGCTGCGGTGCGGAGCGTTCGGCGATGTAGGTCAGGACGCACGGTGGGAACGCGGCGATCATGAGTCCCTGGAGCACCCGTGCGGCGACCGCCGCGGCAACTCCCGGGACGGTGGCCACCAGGCCGGTCGCGACTGCGGCGGCCAGCACTCCGGCCACGACGACCCGCCGGTGGCCGCAGCGGTCGGCCAGCGGTCCGAAGAGCACGAAACCACCGGCGTAACCGAAGCCGAATGCGCTGACCAGCCAGGTCATCGACGCGGTGTCGGCGTGCCACTCGGATGCCATCTCGCCCATCAGCGGGATCACCGCGTACATCTGGCCGGTGGCCAGCAGGGCGGTCAGCACGAACGCCGCCAGGCTGCGGCCCAGCGGTGCGTGCTCGGGTGTGGTCGAGGCTGGCCCGGTGGGGCCGCCGGCGACCTGTGGAGCTGTTGTTGCCATGCCGGGGACCGTATTCGTTCGCCGCGCGAAACGCAAACCAACTAGTTGGCTTGCGAGGTGCTAAGGTGATCGCGTGGCACGGAGTTCAGCAGGCACCAGGAGGGCGCTGCTCGACGCGGCCCGCGCGGAGTTCGCCGAGCACGGCGTGGCCGGTGCGCGGGTCGATCGCATCGCCGACCAGGCCGGGGTCAACAAGGAACGGCTCTACAAGCACTTCGGCAGCAAGGACGGGCTGTTCGACGCGGTCATGGCCGAGGTGCTGGAGGAGTTCGACGCGGCGGTCGCGCTACCCGCGCGGGATGTCGGCGACTACGTCGTCAACCTGTACGACTACCACCGGGAGCACCCGCAGATGCTGCGGTTGCTGCTCTGGGAGGGGTTGCGCGGTGGCCGCCGGGCGGACCGGAGCCACGCCGAGCACTACCGCAGGCGGATGGAGTCCCTCGCCCGGCTCCTCGGGCGCGAACCTGGCCCCGAAGTCGCACGTGCGCTGCTCACCCTGTGCGGTGTGGCGAGCTGGCCGCACGCGGTGCCGCAGGTCGCCGAGCTGCTGCTGGGGGAGGGCGACGGGGCCCTGCGGGAGTTCCTGGCCAGCTTCGCCCGTGCGCACGTCGAAGAGGTACCGGCTGGTCAACCCGTTGACCAGCCGGTCAACGGGTTGACCGACGCGCCCTCGCGCGTGGACGCGGCCGCCGAGCAGCTCCGCACCGCACTCGCAGCCGCGGACCACGCTCGCGCGGAGCTCGTCGACGCGCTGCGGGAAGAGCACGACTCCGGGGCCAGCGCCAACCAGCTCGCCCACCGCGTGCACGGCCTGATGTCCAGACCGCTCGTGCTGCGCGCGTTGGCAGGCGATCGGGGCGGGGCCGCCGACTGACCCGGGCTCAGCGCCGATCGACCGGCCTGGACTGGACCCCAACGCGCCCCGATCGGCGGAGCACTGATCGGTTCTGCTGCGGTGTCCGGTCTCCTAGGGTCGGTTCATGGCTTTCGACGTGGAGAAGGTCCGGGCGCAGTACCCGGCGCTGGCCGACGGCAGGGCGTGGTTGGACGGAGCGGCCGGTACCCAGGTGCCGCAGCCGGTGATCGACGCGGTCACCGACGCCTACCGGGTCGGGATGTCCAACGTGGGTGGACCGCACGAGTCGAGCCGCCGGGCTGGCGGGATCGTCGCCGAGGCACGGGCGGCGGTGGCCGACCTGGTCGGGGCACCCGATCCGGCGGGGGTGGTGTTCGGGCCGAGCATGACCGCGCTGACCTACCGGTTCGCGGCGGTGCTGGCCGACGGCTGGCGGCCCGGCGACGAGGTCGTGGTGACCCAGCTCGACCACGACGCCAACGTCCGGCCGTGGGTCCAGCACGCGCAGCGCGCGGGCGCGACCGTGCGGATGGCGGAGCTGGACCCGGCGACCGGCGAGCTGCCCGCGCAGCGCGTCACCGACCTGATCGGCGAGCGCACCAAGCTGGTCGCCACCACCGCCGCCTCGAACCTGCTGGGCACCATCCCGGACCTGCGGACGATCACCGACCGGGCCCGGGAGGTCGGCGCCCTCTCCTACGTCGACGGCGTGCAGCACTGCCCGCACGCGCACGTGCAGCTCGCGGAGCTCGGCGCGGACTTCTACGCGACCAGCGCCTACAAGTGGGCGGGGCCGCACCTGGCGGCGGTGGTCGCCGCCGATCCGTGGGCGCTGGAGAACCTGCACCCGGACAAGCTCAAGCCGTCCCCGGACACCTCGCCGGACCGCTTCGAGCTCGGTACCAACCCGTTCGCCGCCATGGCCGGTGCGGTCGCGGCCGTGGAGCACCTGGCGGGGCTGGACTCCGATGCCGACGGCAGCCGGGCCGACCGCCTGGCGGTCTCCCGCCGCGCGGTGGTCGCCCACGAGGAGGCGCTTGCCAGGACGCTGTTCGAGGGGCTCGCAGAGCTGGACGGTGTGGAGCGCTACGGCGCTCCGACGGGCCAGTGCACGCCCACGGCGTTCTTCGGGCTCCCCGGCGCGGAGCCCCGGGCGGTGGCCGAACGGCTGTCTGAGCGGGGTCTCAACGTCTCCCACGGGCATTCCTACGCCTGGGAGGCGGTGCACGCCCTCGGCATCGGCCCGCAGGGCGGGGTGCGCGCGAGCCTGTCGCACTACACCAACGAGTCCGACGTCCGCCGCCTCCTCGAAGCCCTCGCCGACCTCACCGGCTGACCTGTTGCCACCGCGATTCCGGTGGGGGTCAGACGTCTGGTTCCCACCGGAAGCGCGTGGGCCGGGGGCTCCGACGCCCTGAGGTCGGCCCAGGCGGAAAAGGGCCGCGCCCCCGCAGGAAGCCCTGCGGGGGCGCGGTCAGCTCGTCCAACGGGTGTTTACTGCTCGTCCTGCTGCAGGTCGGCCTGCACCTCGCGCAGCCCGGCCTCGTACTCGCGGGCGTGGTGCCCGCAGAACAGAAGCTCCCCACCGGATGGCAATACGGCGCGAAGCTTGGCAGCGGCCCCGCAGCGGTCGCAGCGGTCGGCGGCGGTCAGCTCGGGGCGGGTGAGCGTTCCCGGCATCGTGATCTCCCTCCGTCCCGGCGCCGGAATGGTCCGACGCCCTCGATCCTGCTACGACCACCGGTGGCCCACTGGCTGCGGGGTCGGTGCTCGTGGCTCCACTCTTCCAGACGCTTGGGCCGCAGTCAGTGTTCCCGCGCCGACCAGCGACGGTCGTCACCATGAAGCACCCGGTTGCAGCAGCGCCGCTCGCGGAACGTGATCGAACTCGCGAAAACCCTTGTGACGAGGGGAAACGGCGGCGCGGCCGGGATCGGAGCGGAAGCACCGGCTTGATCAGGATCCGGACATCCGGTGCTTCAGATCACAGAACGGGCGGGATCTGGTGGGCGGCGTTTCCGCTGGAAGCGAACACCGGATCCCACCAGGCGGACCGGTTCCGCCGCCGGATGGACGCCGCACCGCGCCCCGAGACGTAGGAAGGGCCGTCGACCAGGTGGTCGACGGCCCTTCCGGGAATCCTGCCGCTCAGTCCAGGTAGTCGCGCAGCACCTGGGAGCGGGACGGGTGGCGCAGCTTCGACATCGTCTTCGACTCGATCTGCCGGATGCGCTCGCGGGTCACCCCGTAGACCTGACCGATCTCGTCCAGCGTCCGCGGCTGGCCGTCGGTCAGGCCGAAGCGCAGGCGGACCACGCCGGCCTCGCGCTCGGACAGCGTCGCCAGCACCGACTGCAGCTGGTCCTGCAGCAGCGTGAACGACACCGCGTCGACCGCCACCACGGCCTCGGAGTCCTCGATGAAGTCACCGAGCTGGCTGTCGCCCTCGTCGCCGATCGTCTGGTCCAGGGAAATGGGCTCCCGGGCGTACTGCTGGATCTCCAGCACCTTCTCCGGGGTGATGTCCATCTCCTTGGCGAGCTCCTCGGGCGTGGGCTCGCGGCCCAGGTCCTGCAGCAGCTCGCGCTGGATGCGGCCCAGCTTGTTGATGACCTCGACCATGTGCACCGGGATGCGGATGGTGCGGGCCTGGTCGGCCATGGCGCGGGTGATGGCCTGCCGGATCCACCACGTCGCGTAGGTGGAGAACTTGTAGCCCTTGGTGTAGTCGAACTTCTCCACCGCGCGGATCAGACCGAGGTTGCCCTCCTGGATGAGGTCCAGGAACGCCATGCCGCGACCGGTGTAGCGCTTGGCGAGGCTGACCACGAGTCGGAGGTTGGCCTCCAGCAGGTGGTTCTTGGCGCGCTCGCCGTCCCGCACGATCCAGCGCAGGTCGCGCCGCATCTGGGTGGTGAGCTGCTCGCCGGACTCCTCGACCTGCCGCAGCCGCTCCGCGCCGTAGAGCCCGGCCTCGATGCGCTTGGCCAGCTCGACTTCTTCCTCGGCGTTGAGCAGCGCGACCTTGCCGATCTGCTTCAGGTAGGCGCGCACCGAGTCGGCGGAGGCGGTCAGCTCGGCGTCCTTGCGCGCCTGGCGCAGCGCCTCGGACTCCTCCTCGTCCCAGACGAAGTCACCGGACTCCTTGGAGTCCTCGTCCGGGACCGGCTCCTCCGGGATCTCCACCTCGACCTCGGCCAGGTCGCCGACGTCCGGGGAGGTCAGGTCGGTCTCGATCGGTTCGTCGATCTCCATGCCCTCGCCGCTGCCCTTGGCCGCAGCCGACTTGGTCGACTTCTTGGCCGGGGCCTTGGCGCCCTTCTTCGCCGCCGCGGTCTTCGTGGCGGTCTTCCGGGTCGTCGACTTCGCACCCGTCGAGCTCTTGGTGCTCTTCCGCGCGGCGGTGGACTTCGTCTGCTCAGACGAACCAGCCGCCTCCGAAGCTGGGGTGGCCTGGGACTGGCCCGACTCGGTCTGGGCGCCGCCGGTAGCGGCGGTGCTGGAGCGTCGGGTTGCGGTTTCTGCGGCTGCCACGTACGCCCTTTCGCGACGGTCGATCAGGGCTGGCCGGAGGGCGCGAAACCTCGGCCGCCAAAGGTCGGGGAACAACCCACCGGATTCCAGTCCCACTCGAAAGGGGAGAACACCAGGCGATATCGGTGTTTTCTCCTTGCCGGAGGGCCTCGAACCAAGCGGGCCGCGTTCCATTGTAACTGCGATGTGGGGGTGCGGTTCCGCTGCAAGGCGGAGTCCGCGCGCCCCGTCGTGTGCTAAGTGGCCCCTGGGTCAGGCGTTGCCGCTGGTCGCGGCGGTCGCGGCGCCGACGATGCCGGCGTCGTTGCGCAACGCTGCGGCGACCACCGGGGTGCGGGTCTCCAGCAGCGGGATCCACTTGTGCCCCTTCTTGCTGACCCCGCCCCCGGCGATGATCAGGTCCGGCCACAGGAACTGCTCGAGCGCCTGGACGTAGCGGGTGACCCGCGGGGCCCACTCCGGGTAGGTCAGCTCCAGGGTGTCCTTGACCGACGCCGCGGCCTGCGTCTCCGCGTCGTGACCGTCGACCTCGATGTGCCCGAACTCGGTGTTGGGCACCAGCTTGCCGTCCATGAACATGGCGCTGCCGATGCCGGTCCCGAAGGTCAGCACCACGACGAGCCCGCGGTGCCCGGCACCGGCGCCCGCGCGCATCTCGGCGATCCCGGCGGCGTCGGCGTCATTGAGCACCACGACGTCCTCGCGGCTGCGGCCGAGCCGCTCGGCGAACAGCCCCTGCGCGTCGGTGCCGATCCAGCTCTTGTCGATGTTGGCCGCGGTCAGCGCGGTGCCGTCCTTGATGACGCACGGCAGGGTGATCCCGACGGGGCCGGTCCAGGAGAACTTCTCGACGATCTCGGCCACGGCGTCGGCCACCGCGGACGGGGTCGAGGGCTGCGGGGTGGGAATCCGCATGCGCTCCTCGGCCAGCACGCCGCCTTCGATGTCGACCGGGCACCCCTTGATGCCCGACCCGCCGATGTCCACGCCGAAACCGCGGGCAGTCCCCATGGCTGATCCTTCCTATTCGATTCAGACCGAGGTGTGCAGACCTTAACCGGGTTGTGTTGCGATGTGGGCGTGGGATTGGCAACTGAGGTAGACGCAATGGCGTTGCGCGAGGTCGCGGTGCGGATCGCGCGCGAAGCCGCCGACTTGGCCCGCACTGTGCGTGATGAGGCCGTCACTCGTGGTGTAGACACGAAGAGTACCGAAACCGATGTGGTCACGGCCGGTGATCGCGCGGTGGAGCGGTTGGTCCGCGAGCGGCTGGCCGAGCTGCGCCCCGGCGAGTCGGTGCTCGGCGAGGAGGAGGGCGGCGAGGACGCGCTGGAGGGCCTGCGCTGGGTCGTCGACCCGATCGACGGCACGGTCAACTACCTGTACGGGTTCCCGTGGTACTCGGTGTCGCTGGCCGCGCAGCTCGACGGTCGGTCGGTGGCCGGTGCGGTGGTCGAGCCGGTGTCCGGGCGGGTGTGGAGCGCCGCCACCGGGCACGGCGCGTTCCTGGACGGGCAGCGGCTGCGGGTCTCTGCGGCCGACCGGCTGGACCTGTCGCTGATCGGCACCGGCTTCGCCTACGACGTCAACCGGCGCGAGGCGCAGGCGGCCGTGGTGGGCCGGTTGTTGGGGCAGGTGCGCGACATCCGCCGGGCCGGGGTGGCGTCGCTGGACCTGTGCGCGGTCGGCGCGGGCTGGCTGGACGGCATGTACGAGGTCGGCCTGAACCGGTGGGACTGGGCAGCCGGGGCCCTGGTCGCGGAGGAGGCCGGTGCGCGGCTGCGGCTGCCCGAGCGCGGCAGCACCGACGGCCTGGGCGACGGGATGCTGATCTGCGCCGCGCCGGGCATCGCCGAGGAGCTCACCGGCGTGCTCCGGGAGGTCGACGCGGGTCGGGTCTGAGCGGTGGGGGCGCGGGCCGGTCGGGTGCCGGTCCGCGTTCCTCAGCAGTGCACGTCGCGGGCCTTGGTCAGCAGTTCCTTGTCGATCTGCGGGGGCGTGACCTCCTGGTGCGCGCCGCCCTGCTGGTCCCGCTGCGGCACCCAGTTCTCCAGCTCCTGGAGCACCTGCTTGGCCTCCGAGGTGGTCTTGATGTCGTCGAACTTGCTGCCGAGCGCGAGGTCGACGGCGGCGTCCTCCCGCCCGTCGCGGACCAGCTGCGCGCACGGCGCGATCAGGCTCAGCGTGCGGGCCGCGCCCGCCCCGGCGGTGCCGAAGCGGATCTGGCCGTGGCACTTCAGGTCGTAGTTGACGTAGACCGGGTCGTTGTCCGCGCCGCCCTTGGCGAAGCCGAGGCTCTCCAGCTCGCCGCTGACCAGCGTGGCCTGGCGGCTCTCCCCGTTGCCGTTGAGCACCCGCACCTGCACGTCCTGCGGCGGGATCGGGGTGGTCGAGTCCAGTGCGTCGCGCTTGAGCATGCTGCCCAGCGCCACCTGCTCAGTCGCCTCCCCGTCGGCGACGGGCGCGGCGGTGGGCGGCGTCGGCGGGTTGCAGGTGGTGGCGGTCTCGATGTCCTGCACGGAATCGAAGACCCGCGTCCACAGCAGGCCAGCTGCCACCACGAGGCAGGCCAGCACCAGCAGAGCGGGCAACGGCCGACGGCGCCGGTACCCGGCTCGTCGTCCCCCCCTTGCACCAACGGCTGCCACGTCCCGCCCCTCCTCATGCTCCATCCGGCACTGCGATCAAGCCTATGCGCTGAACTTGCGTCGTGCGGTGCCGGACACCGCTGCTGTGTCGCGGTTGACGCCGCATCGCCGCTGAATCGATGTGGTCCGGCTGAACCGCCTGCGCATGGCATCGCCGAGCCGCTGAGCGGGCAACCGGTGGCGACGGCCGGGGACCGCGCCGGTTTGATCTCCGGGGAGTCGTGGATGCAGTGAACACCACACCTATGGGTGACCTGGTGCATGTGCGGATTCGCCATGAGCTACCCTCTCGGCGCCTCACGGAGTGCCGGATGAGGCAAGTCGCTCATAACGGGGGTACTGAACGCGTTGCAGGGCGAGACCACGATCACTGTCCCGCCGGGCACAAATCCTGGTCCTGGAACGTTTACCAGCGGCACACCATTGCAGTCTCCACAAACGCAGGGGTGAATCACGATGGCGACCGACTACGACGCTCCGCGCCGCGAGTCCGACGACTTGGCCGAGGACTCGTTGGAGGAGCTGAAGGCGCGACGCAACGATGCGCAATCGGGCGTCGTCGACGAGGACGAAGGGGCGATCGCGGAGAACTTCGAACTCCCGGGCGCGGACCTGTCCGGCGAGGAGATGACCGTCAAGGTCCTCCCGAAGCAGGCGGACGAGTTCACGTGCGCGAGCTGCTTCCTCGTCCACCACCGCAGTCGGCTGGCCGAGGAGAAGAACGGCCAGCTGATCTGCCGCGACTGCGCTGCCTGAGATCGGGCGAGCAGACGTCGACGAAACCGGGGAGCGGCTGGGCACACGCGGGGCGTGTGCCCAGTTTTCTTTCCGCCGCCCGCACCGGGTCAGCCCTTGCCCAACGCCTTGCAGAGCTGCTCGGGGCGCCGGGTGCTGACCACCCAGTACGGGGTCGGGTCGTCCGGGTCGTCCAGCCAGATCCGCACCGAGGTGCGGATCGAGGAGCGGTGCACCATGAACGCGGCCGGGTCCAGCTCCGGCCCCAGCGCGCGGCGCTGCTCCTGCGGGCCGATGACCTCGACCTCGTCGATGAACCGCAGCGGCAGGTGCGCGTCACCCACCCACAGCTCGCCGCCGGTGACCTCGACCTTGGTGCGCCCCAGCCACAGCGGGATGGCGATGGCCAGCGGCACCAGCACCACGTACGGCAGCCACGCCCGCACGCCCGGGTAGCCCATGTGCACCTGCGCGGCCATCAGCACGGCGCCGACCATCGGCAGTGGCCAGGACCACCAGGCCGCGTACAGCCGCTCCCGGTACACCGGGTGCTCCCTCGAGTTCGCCTGACCGGGCGTGTCCCCGGTCGTGCTGGCCGCTTCTACGCTTTCCGACACGACTTCAGGGTAGTCTCGCCGCCCGTGTCGAACGTGAAGGTCCTGCTGACCCGACTTGACCCCGACGTGCCGCTGCCGTCGTACGCCAAACCCGGCGACGCTGGCGCGGACCTGGTGACCACCAGCGACCTGGTGCTCCAGCCCGGCGAACGCGCGGTGGTGGGCACCGGCATCGCGCTGGCGCTGCCCGAGGGCTACGCCGGTTTCGTGCACCCGCGCTCCGGGCTGGCCGCGAGGGCCGGGTTGAGCGTGGTCAACGCGCCCGGCACGGTGGATTCCGGGTACCGCGGTGAGATCAAGGTGTGCCTGATCAACCATGATCGGGACAACGCGCTGTCGCTGCGGCGCGGCGACCGGATCGCCCAGCTCGTCGTGCAGCGGGTCGAGCGCGCGGTGTTCCAGGAGGTCGACGAGCTGCCCGCGTCGCAGCGGGGCGCCGGGGGCTACGGGTCCACCGGCGGGCACGAGGTGCTGGCGGTCTCGGGGGCCGAGACCGGTCACAGGACGGAGGGCTGACGGGATGTTCGGATGGGGCCGCGGTCGGGGCAAGCGCGCCGACGACGTGGTGGAGGAGTCGGCGGAATCCGCGGACGTCCCGGAGCGCGGGCCGTTCGACGAGGGTGACGCGCCGGACGACCAGGTCGAGCGCCTGGACCTGGGGTCGGTGCGGTTGCCGGTGCCCGAGGGCGGTCAGCTGCAGGTCGAGGTCGACCCGGCGGGGCCGGTGCGCGCGGTGCACGTGGTCACCCCGGTCGGTCGGCTGACCGTGAGCGCCTTCGCCGCGCCGCGCAGCAGCGGCCTGTGGCGCGAGGTCAGCGGCGAGCTGGCCGAGCAGCTGCGCAAGGACGGCGCGCGGGTGCACACCGAGGAGGGTGACTGGGGCATCGAGCTGGTGGCCGACTCGCCGAAGGCCGCGCTGCGGTTCATCGGCGTCGACGGCCCCCGCTGGCTGCTGCGCGGTGTCGCGGCCGGACCGGCGGAGACCGCCGAGGACTGCGCGAAGCTGCTCTACGCGGTGCTCGACGAGACGATCGTGGTGCGCGGCACCGACCCGATGCCGGTGCGCACCCCGCTGCCGATACAGCTGCCGGAGGCCATCCTGCGCCACATCCAGCAGGCGCAGCAGGCCCAGGGCAACGGCCAGGCGGCGCAGTGACCGGGCTCGGACGCCGCCCCGCCGGGGCGACGTCCGAGCCGCGCCAGGCGGGTGCCGAGCTGCTGGATTTTGCCGGTCGCGACGGCTGATTGATCCGATCGTGCGATCAAGTGCGCATTCGCGCCGGGGACGCGACCTGCGGTCGATCGGCCGCTACGCTGGGGGTGCACGGGCTGCGCGAGTCGAGCCCCGAGGGCGCACAGGAGCGCTAGATGAGTAAGAGCGAGGGCGGCTACTGGCGTCGCCTCGTACGGCGCTTGACCAGTGACGTCGCCGAGTTGGACGCCGACGACCTCTCGGAGCGGTCGCAGGCCGGCGGGGCGCAGCGCGCCAGCGACTGCAAGTGCGGTCAGGAGGCCGTGGTGCTCGGGCGGGTCCGCAGCGTCGGGCTGTGCCCCAAGGTCTCGGCTCCGACGCTGGAGGCCGAGCTGTACGACGGCACCGAGGACGTCACCCTGGTGTGGCTGGGCCGCCGCCGGATCGCCGGGATCGAGCCGGGGCGCATCATCAAGGCCAGCGGTCGGATCGCGGTTCGCGACGGCCGGAAGGTGCTGTACAACCCCTACTACGAGTTGCAGAACACCGCATGAGCGAACGCGACGCAGCGGCTGCCGGGCCGACCGCCCAGGACACGGCCGAGAAGCAGGTGGACGGCGAGCAGCGCGCTGCCGCCACCGAGAACACCTTGCTGGAGCAGATGGGCGGGGTCAGCGGGCTGGCCTACTCCGCGGTGCCCATCGTGGTCTTCGTGCTGATCAGCTCGTTCGTCAGCCTGACGACGGCGATCTGGTCGGCGATCGGGGTGGCGGTGGCCATCGCGATCTTCCGGCTGGTGCGCAAGGAGCCCCTGCAACCGGCCATCTCGGGCGTGCTCGGGGTTGTGGTGTGCTCGTTCATCGCCTACCGCTCCGGTGACGCCAAGGGGTTCTTCCTGCTGGGCATCTGGACGAGCCTGATCTACGGCGGGCTGTTCCTGGTGTCGGTGCTGGCCCGCTGGCCGCTGGTGGGCGTGGCCTGGTCGGCGCTGAACGGCCTGGGCTTCTCCTGGCGCAAGCAGCGGCGCGCGCTGCGCGGTTACGACCTGGCCACCCTGGCGTGGGTCGCGGTCTTCGCGGCGAAGTACGTGGTGCAGCAGTGGCTCTACGACGCCGACCAGACCGGTTGGCTGGCGTTCGCCCGGATCGCGATGGGCTACCCGCTGACCGCCTTGGCGCTGGTCGTCACGGTGTGGGCGATCCGCCGCGCGAAGAAGGTCGCGGAGCAGGAGGCGGAGGCCGTCGAGGCGTCCGCGGTGCGCCCGGACCCCTCGGCCAGCTGACCCCACCGGGAGCAGCCCGTCCTCGGGGCGTCGTGCCGCGACCTCAACGGGACGGCTCAAGCCTGTTGAGATCGGGTGGGCTCAGGACTCGTGGGCGTGGAGGACCGCGCGGATCTGCTGCTCGACGTCCGCGGTGGCCACGAAGAGCAGCTCGTCACCGACCTCCAACGGGTCGTCGGCCTGCGGCACGATGACCCGGCCGCCGCGCAGGATGGTCACCAGCGCCGCGTCCACGGGCAGCTTCAGCTCGCGGACCCGCCGCCCGGCCAGCGGCGTGCCCTCCGGCAACGTCACCTCGACCAGGTTCGCCTGGCCCTGGCGCAACGTCATCAGCCGGACCAGGTCGCCGACGTTGACCGCCTCCTCGACCATCGCGGCCAGCATCCGCGGCGTGGACACCGCGACATCCACACCCCAGGCCTCGGTGAACAGCCACTCGTTGAGCGGGTCGTTGACCCGGGCGACCACCCGGCGCACCGCGAACTCGGTCTTCGACAGCAGCGAGACCACCAGGTTCACCTTGTCGTCGCCGGTGGCCGCGATGACCACGTCGCAGGACTCCAGCCCCGCCTCCTCCAGCGACGCCAGCTCGCAGGCGTCGGCCAGCATCCACTCGGCGCCGGGGATGTTGCGCGGGTGGTAGTTCTGCACGCTGCGCTCGATCAGCAGGACCTGGTGGTCGCCTTCGATCAGCTCCCGGGCGATGGACTGGCCGACCGCGCCGGCGCCCGCGATCGCGATGCGCATCACTCGCTCTCCTCGGGGGTTCGGCGGGCCGCCGCCGTGACGTCGGTGACGGTTCCGGACAGGGCCGCCACGTAGACCGTGTCGTCGGCCTGGACCACCGTCTTGGCGTCCGGCAGCACGCCGTTGCCGAACCGCGTGATGAACGCGACCCGCGCGCCGGTGGCCGACTCCAGTTCGGACACCCGGTGCCCGACCCAGGCCTCGTGCAGCGGCAGCTGCAGGACCGCGACGGTGCCGGAGGGCTCCCGCCACGCGGTGGCCACGCCCTCGGGCAGCAGCATCCGCAGGAACCGGTCGGTGGTCCACGGGACGGTGGCCACGGTCGGGATGCCGAGCCGCTGGTAGACCTCGGCGCGCTTGGGGTCGTAGATCCGGGCGACCACGTGCTCCACGCCGAAGGTCTCCCGGGCGACCCGCGCCGAGACGATGTTGGAGTTGTCCCCGTTGGACACCGCGGCGAACGCCGCCGCCTGCTCGATGCCCGCTTCCACCAGGATGTCCCGGTCGAAGCCGTTGCCGGTGATCTGCTGGCCGCGGAAGTCCTTGCCCAGGCGGTGGAACGCCTGCGGGTCCTTGTCGACCACGGCCACGGTGTGATCGAGCCGTTGCAGGGCAGCGGCCAGGGACGACCCGACCCGGCCGCAGCCCATGATCACCACGTGCACGACCTTCGTCTCCTCGTTGCGGGGGTGTGCTGGCGTCGCGACGACCCGCGATCGCCTGCTGACGGTACCTGGACGGACGGCTCCGGGCTGCTGCACCGTACCGGGTGAGGTGCGGCTGCGAGCAGGGGTGGCCCCGGGATGTGACCTGCGAGCAAAACGGACGGCCGAACCACCCGGTCGACCGGTCCTACCGCTTACGCTCAGTGCCGTGTCCAAGCTCGCAACCGCGGCGAAACGGCTGATCGTCGGTCGACCGTTCCGCAGCGACCGCCTCGCGCACACCCTGCTGCCCAAGCGCGTCGCGCTGCCGGTGTTCTCCTCCGACGCGATCTCCAGCGTCGCCTACGCCCCCGAAGAGATCCTGCTGGTGCTCTCGGTCGCGGGCATCTCGGCCTACACGATCAGCCCGTGGATCGGCCTGCTGGTCGCCGTGGTGCTGGTCGCGGTGGTCGCCTCGTACCGGCAGAACGTCCGCGTCTACACCTCCGGTGGCGGCGACTACGAGGTCGCCACCGTCAACCACGGGCGCCGGTGGGGACTGGTGGTGGCCAGCGCGCTGCTGGTCGACTACATCCTCACCGTCGCGGTCTCCATCTCCTCCGCGGCGGCCAACATCGGCTCGGTGATCCCGTTCGTGGCCGAGCACAAGGTGCTGTTCGCGGTCGGGGCGATTGTGCTGCTGACCGCGTTGAACCTGCGCGGTGTCCGGGAGTCCGGCACGTTGTTCGCGATCCCGACCTACGCATTCATCATCGGTGTCCTCGGCATGATCGGGTGGGGCGTGGTGCAGAGCTACGTGCTCGGCGCGGACCTGCGGGCCGAGAGCGCCGAGTTCGAGCTGGTGCCCGACGAGACGCAGATGGCCGGGGTCGCGTTCGCCTTCGTGGCCCTGCGGGCGTTCTCCTCCGGCAGCGCGGCGCTGACCGGGGTGGAGGCGATCAGCAACGGCGTCCCGGCGTTCCGCAAGCCGAAGTCGCGCAACGCCGCCACCACGCTGGCGATGATGGGCACCCTCGCCGTGGTGATGTTCCTGGGGCTGCTGTGGCTGGCCCAGGTCACCGGTGCCGTGGTCGCCGAGGACCCGGCACACCAGCTCGTCGGCGCACCCGCGGACTACCACCAGAAGACCCTGGTCGCGCAGCTGGCCGGTGCGGTGTTCGCGGGCTTCCCGCCCGGGGTTTGGTATTTGGTGTTCTTCACCGGGCTGATCCTGGTGCTGGCCGCCAACACCGCGTTCAACGGCTTCCCGGTGCTCGGGTCGATCCTGGCGCAGGACCGGTTCCTGCCGCGGCAGCTGCACACCCGCGGGGACCGGCTGGCCTTCTCCAACGGCATCCTGTTCCTGGCCACCGGCGCGGTCATCCTGGTGTTCGCCTTCGAGGCCGAGGTGACCCGGCTGATCCAGCTCTACATCGTCGGCGTGTTCGTGTCCTTCGTGCTCAGCCAGAGCGGCATGATCCGGCACTGGAACCGCAAGCTGCGCACCGAGGAGGACCCGCAGACCCGCAAGCGGATGCGCCGGGCGCAGTCCATCAACGCCTTCGGGCTGGTGATGACCGCCAGCGTCCTGGTGATCGTGCTGATCACCAAGTTCACCCACGGCGCCTGGATCGCCATCGCCGCGATGGCCGCCATCTACGTGCTGATGACCGCCATCCACCGGCACTACGACCGGGTGGCCGAGGAGCTCGAGCAGCAGGAGGCCGACGCCGTGCTGCCCTCCCGCAACCACGCGCTGGTCCTGGTCTCCAAGCTGCACCTGCCGACGATGCGGGCCATCGCCTACGCCCGAGCCACCCGCCCCGACGTGCTGGAGGGCGTGACGGTCAACGTCGACGACAACGACACCCGCAAGTTGACCGCCCAGTGGGAGGCGGAGGACCTGCCGGTTCCGTTGAAGGTGCTGGAATCGCCGTACCGGGAGATCACCCGGCCGGTGCTGGAGTACGTCAAGCGCATCCGCCGGGACAGCCCCCGTGACGTGGTCACCGTGTTCATCCCGGAGTATGTGGTGGGGCACTGGTGGGAGCAGCTGCTGCACAACCAGAGCGCGTTGCGGCTCAAGAGCCGGTTGTTGTTCCAACCGGGTGTGATGGTCACCAGCGTGCCGTGGCAGCTGGAGTCCTCCGACCGCATCCGCCAGAAGAAGAAGCAGCAGCTGTCCTCCATGCCGGGCGCGACGCGGCGCGGGCTGGGGATCAGCGGGAAGGGAAGCGGTGACCGGAAAACCGGACTGGACCGGTAGGCGGCTCGAGGTCGAGGTGGGCGCCGTCGCGCACGGCGGCCACTGCGTGGCGCGGCACGAGGGCCGGGTGGTGTTCGTCCGGCACGCCCTGCCCGGTGAGGTCGTGGTCGCGGAGGTCACGGAGGACGCCGGGGGCGGCTTCTGCCGCGCGGACGCGGTCGAGGTGCTGACCCCAGCTGCGGGGCGCGTGAGCCCGCCCTGCCCGCTGGCCGACATGGCGTTGGGCCGTGACCGGTGCGGCGGCTGCGACTGGCAGCACGCATCGGGGGAGGCGCAGCGCGAGCTGAAGGCGGCGGTGATCGCCGAGCAGCTGCAGCGGATCGCCGGGCTCGACTGGCCGGTGCAGGTGCGCGAGCTGCCGGGCGGGTTGCTGCGCTGGCGCACCCGCGCGCGGCTGGCCGTGGACCGCCGCGGCAACGCCGGGTTCCGGGCGCACCGCAGCCACCGGGTGATCCCCGTCGAGGACTGCCCGATCACCGCTGCGGAGGCGATGTCGGAGGTCACCGACCGCCGTTGGCGGCCGGGCGCTGAGCTGACCGTGGTCGAGGACTCGCGCGGCGAGGTGCACGTGACCGCGGTCGACCACAAGCCGCAGCGGCGGCACGCGCGCCCCGTGGCCCGGCACGTCCGTGGCGGGGAGGTGGCGCACGAGTCCGCGCAGGGCCGCGCGTTCGACGTGTCGGTGCAGGGCTTCTGGCAGGTGCACAAAGCGGCGCCGGACGTGTTCAGCGAGACCGTCGCCCGGCTGGCCGCGGTGCCGTCCGGAGGCGTCGCCTGGGACCTCTACGGCGGGGTCGGGCTGTTCGCCGCGGTGCTCGCCGAGCAGGCCGGGCCGACCGGGTCGGTGCTGCTGGTGGAGTCGTCCAAGCGCGCGGTGGAGGACGCGGTGGCGAACCTGCGGGACCTCCCGCAGGTGTCGTTCCGGGCGGGCACCGTGGAGCGGGTGACCGCGGACGAGGAGCTGCCGGTGCCCGACGTCGTGGTGCTGGACCCGCCACGCAAGGGTGCCGGGCGCGCGGTGGTGGACGCGGTGACCGCGCGCGGACCGTCGCGGATCGTGCACGTGGCCTGCGACCCGGCGGCCCTGGCGCGCGACGTCGGCCTGTACGCGGAGCGCGGCTACCGCCTCCGAGAGCTGGAGTCCTTCGACGCCTTCCCGATGACCCACCACATCGAGTGCATCGCCCTCCTCGAACCCACCAACGCCTAGCCCCCCGCAGTTTCAACTGAAACTACGCCCGTCCCCGGCGCCCCGGGGAACCACAGTTTCAACTGAAACTGTAGCCCGTCGTGGGTGGTGGGGGACCGCAGTTTCAATTGAAACTTCGACCCGCCGTGGGTGAGAACCGCAGTTTCAATTGAAACTGCGGGCGGGTGTGGGTGGTGATCGCAGTTTCAATTGAAACTGCGGGTTCGTCGTGGTGGGGCCGGGGTTTAGGGTGCTGGGTTCGGCGGGGAGGGAGGCGCGGTGTGGCTTGACGAGGTGCCCGGTCGGGTTGATCCGCGCTGCCGGGGAGCGGTCGAGCAGCGGTGGCGGCGGGCTCGGGGCTGGTTGCGGGTGGCGTCCCTCTGGTGCGCCGCCGAGCTGGTGGTGTCGGTGCTCGGGTTGGCCTGGTCGCTGGTCAGCAAGGGGTCGGCGATGCCGGTGGCTGGGGCGCGCGGCACCCAGGACCTGGTCGGTTGGGGGTTCGCCGCGGTGCTCGTCGTGCTGCCGTTCCCGGCTGCGGTGTGGCTGGCCCGGCGCGCGGCGGACGGGATCGACTGGCGCCGCAAGCCGCACGGTTGGCACCTGCTCTCCGCCGTCGTCGCACCGGTGCAGGCGCTCGGGTTGCTGCTGGCGGTGATCTCGGTGGTCGGCAACGGCGTGCTCTCCTGGTGGCAGCCGGTGGCGGTGCTGGTGGTCGGGACGGCGGTCCCGGTGCTCGCCACCGAAGCGGCCCGCCGCGCGTTGCTGCGGTCGCCGCTGGGCGAGCTGGGCGGGACCGAGTTCGTGCTGCGGTTGCCGCTGCGCTCCCCGCAGTGCGGTGCGGAGGATTGCCTGCTGCTGACGGAGGATCGGCTCCGGCTGACGGTGCGGACCGCCGCCGGGAGCCCCGCCCGGCAACCGTCCACCAAGGACATCGAGCTCCCGTCGATCACCGAGGTCGGGGTGCGGCCGAGCACGCCGGAGGACCGGGCTTGGACTTGGTTCGCCGACGGGCGCGGGGTGTCGGTGCCGCCCGGTGACGTGGTGGCGGTCCGCACCCGGCACGACGAGCAGCTGCTGCCGGTCGACCCGGAGTTCGCCGACGTCCTGAGCGCTCGCGTCGCCATGCGCGGGCGCGCACCGGTGCGCCTCGACCCCGGTGCGTGCTGACCGTTCGAGGAGTGGGAACCGCGAGATGACACGACGCGAACACCTCCCGGAGGTGCTGCCCGCGCCCCCGGAGTCGGGAACCGGAGCGCAGCCGGTGCCCGGAACCCCCAGCGCGGCGAGGAATTCCGTGCCAGGTCGGCGTCCGGTGGCGCTGGCCTCGGGCGGGCTGGCGGTCGTGCTGCTGCCCGTGCTGACGCTGCTGCTGGGACTGGGAGCGGTGCCCGGGTTCCTGCTGGTCTGGTCGGCCGGGTGGATCGTGCTCGCCGCTGCGGGCTGGCTGCTGGACCAGCGGACTCCGCGCCGCTGGCCGGGCTGGGCGCTGCTGGCCGCGGTGCCCCCGGCGGTGGTCGACCTGGTCTTCGGCGTCCCGGTCGGGGTGGCGCTGCTGGTCGTCGGGCCGGTGCTGGCCTGGTTGGCGCAGTGCCGGTGCACCGAGCTCGCGCTGGACCTCGCCGAGCTCGACGTGGAGGTCGCCGTCCCGGTCGGCACCGGGAAGCTGCGGATCGGCCGGGACCGGGCGGTGCTGGCGCAGAGCACCAGGTCCGGCGGCGGGCACGTCGACCACGCGCTGCCGCTGGCCGAGCTCGCCCTGGCCCAGCCCGGCGAGGTCGACGCCGACGACGCCTGGTGGCCGCTGCCCGGCGGCACCCGGGTCCGCCTGCGGCGCGGTCCGGCGGTGCGGCTGGTCGCTGGCCGCCAGCAGTGGGTGCTGCCGGTCGAGGACCCGAGGCTGGTGGCGGCCATCGCGCGACGCCGCGCCACCGCCGCCTGGCCGCAGCGCACCGGCCCGCAGACCGTCGACGCCTGGCAGGCCCTGCGCAAGTGGGCCGTGGCGCGCACCAAGACCTTCCGCAGCGGCAGGCAGGCCCAGGCCTACCCGGCGTTCCGGGCGCTGCTGGGCTTCGCGGCCGCGGTGCTCGGCTCGGGGCTACTGGCCAGCGCGGTCGGCCGGGGGCTCACCGACATCGGGGTGTGGATCGTGGGCGCCGTGCTCCTGGTGCTCGGCGGCTACTTCGTCGTCGCGTGGCTGCGCGTGCGCAAGCGCCTAAAATTCGCCGAGCTGCAACAGCTCCCGCCGCACAGCCCGACGTGGGGGGACCTCCGCCCCGACGTCGCCCCCGTCCTGGGCTGGCGACCCTGGCGGTGAGTCGCCGCGTCCCGGGCTTGCGCTGCGCCGACCTGGCCGCTCACCAGTGGAAAGCCGACGGCGCCGCACGTCGGTGACGATGCCCACAAACCCTCACCGGGGACGGGCACCCACTCGCGCGGGGCCGCTTCCGCGGCCTCCACCACACCCCCTAGACCGATTGCCGGACCTGGGAACTTCGTCCGTTCAGCGGTACCGGTGCGCATCGGTTCTGGTGGACCAGCGGGCGCGCACACCGCGCCGGGCCGCCGGTAGCCCGCTCCGTAGACTGGGCGCACCATGTATCGCGGCGGAGCCAGGCAGCCAGCCCGGCCCAGGCATGCGAGTGAACCCGACCGGCACGATGAGTGAGGTGGAGCGGTGACGCTGCTGGGGTCCGTGCGCAGTCCCGCCGACGTCAGGCGCCTTAAGCACGCTGAGCTGGCGCAACTGGCCGAGGAGATCCGGCAGTTCCTGATCGAGAAGGTCTCGCGCACCGGTGGTCACCTGGGACCGAACCTGGGGGCAGTGGAGCTGACCCTCGCCGTGCACCGGGTGTTCGACTCGCCGCGCGACGCAGTGGTGTTCGACACCGGCCACCAGGCCTACGTGCACAAGATCATCACCGGTCGGCAGGACGGCTTCGACCGGCTGCGCAAGCGGGACGGCCTGTCCGGCTACCCGTCGCGCGCCGAGAGCGACCACGACCACGTGGAGAACAGCCACGCCTCGACCGCGCTGTCCTACGCCGACGGCCTGGCGCGCGCCTTCCAGCTGCGCGGTGAGCCGCGGCACGCGGTGGCGGTGGTCGGTGACGGCGCGCTGACCGGCGGGATGTGCTGGGAGGCGTTGAACAACATCGCCGCCGACCAGGAGCGCCCCGTGGTGATCTTGGTCAACGACAACGGCCGCTCCTACTCCCCGACCATCGGCGGCCTGGCCGAGCACCTCGCCGCACTGCGGCTGAACCCGAGCTACGAGAAGGCGCTGGAGAGCGGTCGCCGCACGCTGCGCAACCTGCCGGTGGTGGGCCGTTCGCTCTACACCGGCCTGCACGCGGCCAAGAGCGGCATCAAGGACGCCATCGCCCCGCAGGTGATGTTCTCCGACCTGGGCATCAAGTACCTGGGCCCGGTGGACGGCCACGACCTGCGCGCGATGGAGCACGCGCTGCAGATGGCCAAGTCCTTCGGCGGGCCGGTCATCGTGCACGCGGTGACCCGCAAGGGCTACGGGTTCGCCCCGGCCGAGAACGACCAGGCCGAGCTGATGCACCAGGTCAAGGTCATCGACCCGGAGACCGGGCTGCCGCGCAAGCCCGCCCCGAAGAGCTGGACCGACGTCTACGCCGACGAGCTGGTGAAGATCGGCGCCGAGCGGCCCGACGTGGTGGCCATCACCGCGGCGATGCTCGGCCCGACCGGGCTGCGCAAGTTCGGCGAGGCCTACCCGGACCGCTGCTTCGACGTCGGCATCGCCGAGCAGCACGGCATGACCTCCGCGGCCGGGCTGGCGATGGGCGGGCTGCACCCGGTCTTCGCGGTCTACTCGACGTTCCTCAACCGCGCGTTCGACCAGCTGCTGATGGACGTCGCGCTGCACAAGCAGCCGGTCACGGTCACCCTGGACCGCTCCGGCATCACCGGCGACGACGGCGCCAGCCACAACGGCATGTGGGACCTGTCGATCCTGGGGCTGGTCCCGGGCATCCGGGTCGCCGCGCCGCGGGACGCGGTGACGCTGCGCGAGGAGCTGCGCGAGGCGGTCGCGGTGGACGACGGGCCGACCGTGGTGCGCTTCTCCAAGGGCTCGGTGGTCGAGGAGGTGCCCGCCGTCGAGCGCGTCGGCGGGGTGGACGTGCTGCGGCGCGGCCAGGGCGACGTGCTGCTGGCCGCGGTGGGCGCGTTCGGCCAGCTCGCGGTGGCGGCGGCCGAGCGGTTGGCCGCGCAGGGCGTCGAGGTCACCGTGGTGGACCCGCGCTGGGTGGTGCCGGTCCCGGAGCAGGTCGTCGAGCTGGCGTCCCAGCACCGCCTGGTGGTCACCCTGGAGGACTGCGGGCGGCACGGCGGCTTCGGCTGGGCGCTGGCCGCCGCGCTGCGCGACGCGGAGCTGGACGTCCCGCTGCGCGACCTGGCGGTGCCGAACGAGTTCCTGGACCACGCCTCGCGCGAGGAGGTGCTGGCCGAGCTCGGCCTCACCGAGCAGGACATCGCGCACCGCATCACCGGGTGGCTGGCCAAGTTCGGTGGTTCGCGCGTCCCGCTGCGGGTCGCCGCCGACGACGAGCGGCCCGCCGCCAACGGCTGACCGCCGGTCCTGCGCAGCTTCCATTGGGATCGGATGCCTGGTCCCAATGGGGGTTGCTCGGCACACCGACGGCGTGCGCGGAGGCGCGTGGCCGGTCGGCTGGTTGATCGCGTCGGGGGTCCCCGGTCTGGGCGTTGTGGCAGGGTGAGGACGTGCGAATCCTGGTCGTCGAGGACGAGAAGCCGTTGGCCGACGCGGTCGCTCGCGGGCTGCGCCGGGACGGCATGGCCGTGGACGTCGCCTACGACGGCGAGAGCGGTCAGGAGAAGGCGTCGATCACCCGCTACGACGTCGTGGTGCTCGACCGCGACCTGCCCGGCATGTCCGGCGACGAGCTGTGCCAGCAGCTGATCAACTCAGGCGCCCTGACCCGGGTGCTCATGCTGACCGCGAGTGGCACCGTCGCCGACCGGGTCGCCGGGCTGTCCCTGGGCGCCGACGACTACCTGGCCAAGCCGTTCGCCTTCGCCGAGCTGGTCGCCCGCGTGCGGGCGCTGGGGCGGCGCGCGACACCGGCCCAGCCGCCGCTGCTCACCGCGCAGGAGCTGGAGCTGGACCCGGCGCGCCGCACGGTGCGCCGCCGCGACGGCGAGGTGGAGCTGACCCGCAAGGAGTTCGGCGTCCTGGAGGTCCTGCTGTCGGCCGGGGGAGCGGTGGTGAGCTCCGAGGAGCTGCTGGAGCGGGTCTGGGACGAGAACGCCGACCCGTTCACCACCACGGTGCGGGTCACCATGATGACCTTGCGCAAGAAGCTGGGGGAGCCGGGCATCATCGAGACCGTGGTCGGCTCCGGCTACCGCGTGCCGTCGGCGGGGCGCGCCGAGCACGCGCGGGGCTGACCGGATGTGCGCGGCCGCCCGATCGTTCGCCCGCCGCGGGCCCGGCCTCCGGCTCCGCCTGACGCTGCTGGCGACCGGGCTGGTCGCCGCGGTCAGCGGCCTGCTGCTGTGGCTGGGCTGGGTGCTGGTGGGCAACGTGGTGGCCGCGGTGCCGCAGCTGCCCGACGGCACGGTGGTCCGGGTGCACGGCGTGGACGTGCCCGCGCCACTGCTGGGTGAAGCGCTGCGCGACTCCGCGCGCCAGCAGGTCCTGCTGATCGGTGGCGGAGCCTTCGTGGCCGTGGTGCTGGCTGCCGCGCTGCTGGCGTGGACGGTGACCGGTCGGGTGTTGCGCCCCCTGCACGAGGTGACCGCCACGGCACGGCGGCTCTCGGCGGAGTCGCTGGACGAGCGGATCGCGCTGAGCGGTCCGCGCGACGAGGTGGCGCGCCTGGCCGACACCTTCGACGAGATGCTCGACCGGCTGCAGGCGGCCTTCGATTCCCAACGCCGCTTCGTGGCCAACGCCAGCCACGAGTTGCGCACCCCGTTGTCGGTGATCCGCACGGAGCTGGAGGTGACGCTGTCCGACCCGGACGCCGACGAGGTGGAGCTGCGGCGGATGGCCGAAGTCGTCCGCGAGGCCACTGCCCGCGCGGAACGCCTGGTGGAAGCCTTGCTGCTGCTGGCGCGCACCGAAGGCGTCGAGCTGGCGGTGCGCGAACCGGTGGACCTCACCGAGGTGGTGGGGCGAGCCCGCCGCGCGGTGGGGCCGGAGGTCCGCCAGCGCGGGCTGCGCGTGACGTGCAGCGGCGAACCGGCGTTCGCGGTGGGCGACCCGGCACTGCTGGAGCGGGTGGCCGGGAACCTGCTGGAGAACGCGGTGCGGCACAACGTCGACCGCGGCTGGGTGGAGATCACCATCGGCAGCGACCCGCTGTGGACGACCCTGCGGGTGGCCTCCTCCGGCCCGACGATCCCGGCGGATCAGGTGGAGGGCCTCTTCGAACCGTTCCGCCGAGCCGGGGTCGAGCGGACGGCCCGCAGCGGCGCTGGCCTGGGCCTGTCGATCGTCCAGGCGGCGGCGCAAGCCCACCACGGCCGGGTCCACGCCGAAGCCCTTCCCAGCGGAGGCCTCGCCGTCACCGTCCAACTCCCCGCCGCGCCGTAGCGCAGCAGGTCTCAGAGCCGGAAGGCGGCGAGGTCGACGTCCACGGGAATCGGGCTGGCGGTGATGCGCACGCGCCCCTGACCGACCTCGACCTCGGCATCGCACACGTACCGGCCGTTCTCCAAGCGGTAGGCGGCCAGCTCGGTGGGGCCGCCGCGGTCCTGGGCGACGCTCCAGAAGAACGGGACGCCAGCCCGTTCACAGGCGTGGAACTTCTCGTGTTGCTCGCTGGGCTTGTTCCCGGGGGACCAGATCTCCCCGATGAGCAGCACGTTCCTGGGCTGGAAGGACAACCCGACCGGCGGTGTGTCGAGCACGACGAAGTCCGGGATCAGGGCCGATCGGAAACTGGTGCTGATCTCGATCCCGATACCGCCAACGGCGTAGAGGTCGTCCCGCTCAGCCGAGGTGATGGCCTGGTCGAACATCGAGATGATCCGCTTCTCGGCCCACTGGTGCTGCCCGCTCGGTGGTGGCGTCACGAGCCAGTACCCCTCGATGAGTTCCAGGCGCGAACCGTCCTCGCGGGCGGGCAGCGCGTGCCAGTCGGCGACCGTGAACGGCCCCAGCTCGTGCTGAACAAGCGCAGTCACCGGTCATCACCCCATCTCCGTCCACTCCATCATGGCAGAACGGACCCCTGACCTCAGCAACGCGGAGCAGGCCCAGGGCACGTTCCGCCGAGCCGGGGTCGAACGGCCCGCAGCGGCGTGGCCTGGGCCTGCCGATCGCCCAGGCGGCGGCGCAAGCCCACCACGGCCGGGTCCACGCCGAAGCGCTCACCACCGGAGGCCTCGCCGTCACCGCCCAACTCCCCGCCACGTCGTGGTGGTCAGCTCCGCGCGCGTGATCAAGCCGGGTAGCTGAGGTCCACCCAGGCGAACCGCAGGATTGCGGAAGCCAGCAGGACGGTGGGGAGCAGCAACCACCACCGCAGCCAGCCCCGCGAGACCGGGAGCAGCCGCACCAAGCCGCCGGAAGCGGCGAGCGCACCGCCCGCGAAGGAGCTCACCTGGATCGCGGCGAGCACGTCGTCGTCCCACGGGCCTCGCGGACTCATCAGGAAGGGGACTACTGGCTGTCATCGTTGCGGCGGTGGGGTACCGGTCGGGTGCAACCGTTCGGGGCGGCGCGGTCCTCGTGTTGCCGTCCTGAGTGGACGGAACTGGTGCTGGGCGGTCGGATCGCAGATGCGGAGCGGGGCCAGGGCGAACCGCCCTGGCCCCGCTCGAGCGCGTTCCGGTCAGGCGGGGACGGAGGCCACGCCCGGGTCGAGGAAGCGCTTGCCGTTGACCTCCTCCGAGATGCCCGCCCGGTCCAGGTACGGCGTGATGCCGCCCAGCCAGAACGGCCAGCCCGCGCCGAGGAGCATGCACAGGTCGATGTCCTGCGCCTCCGCGACCACGCCCTCGTCGAGCATGATGCGGATCTCCTCGGCCAGCGCGTTCAGCGCCCGCTCGCGGACCTGCTCGGAGGTCGAGGGCTTGTCGCCCTGCTCCCACAGCGCCGCGACCTCGGGGTCCACCACCTGCTTGCCCGAGTCGTCGGTGGTCCACACCGCGGTCTTGCGGGCCTCGACGAACCGCTGCATGTTCGCGCTGATCCCGAACCGGTCCGGGTAGGCCGCGTGCATCGTCTCGTTGACGTGCTGGGCGACCGCCGGGCCGACCAGCTGCAGCAGCACCATCGGGGTCATCGGCAGGCCCAGCGGCTCCAGGGCGTTGTCGGCGACCTCGAACGGGGTGCCCTCGTCGACGGTGGCGATGACCTCGCCCATGAAGCGGGTCAGCAGCCGGTTCACCACGAACGCCGGGGCGTCCTTCACCAGCACGCAGGACTTCTTCAGCTGCTTGCCGACCTTGAACGCGGTGGCCAGCGCCGCGTCGTCGGTCTTGTCGCCGCGCACCACCTCCAGCAGCGGCAGCACCGCGACCGGGTTGAAGAAGTGGAAGCCGACGACCCGCTCCGGGTGCCGCAGCTTCGCAGCCATCTCGGTGATCGACAGCGACGAGGTGTTGGTCGCCAGGACGGCCTCGGCGGAGACGTGCTCCTCCAGCTCGGCGAACACCTGCTGCTTGACCGACATCTCCTCGAAGACGGCCTCGATGACGAAGTCGGCGTCGGCGAACGCCGCCTTGTCCAGCGAGCCGGTGACCAGCGCCTTGAGCTTGTTGACCGCGTCCGGCGACAGGCGGCCCTTGGCGGCCAGCTTGTCGATCTCGCCGTGGATGTAGCCCACGCCGCGGTCGATGCGCTCCTGGTCGACGTCGGTGATGACCACCGGCACCTCCAGGCGGCGCACGAACAGCAGCGCCAGCTGCCCGGCCATCAGCCCGGCACCGACCACGCCGACCTTCTTGACGTCGCGGGCCAGCGACTTGTCCGGCGCACCGGCGGGCCGCTTGGCGCGCTTCTGGGTCAGGTCGAACGAGTACAGCCCGGAGCGCAGCTCGTCGGACATCAGCGCGTCGGCCAGTGCCTCGGTCTCGGCCGCGTACCCGGCGTCGAGGTCGTTGCCGCGGGCCAGCTCGATCAGCTCGACGGCCTTGGCCACCGCCGGGGAGGCCCCGTGGGTGCGGGACTCGACGATGCCCTTGGCGCGGGCCACCGCGTCGTCCCAGCCCTTGCCGCGGTCGATCTCCGGGCGCGTGACGGCCTGCTCGCCGTTGACCACGCGGACCGCCCAGCGGATCGACTCCTCCAGGAAGTCCGGGCTGTCCAGCAGCTCGTCGAAGATGCCCAGCGCGTGGGCCTTCTTCGGGTTGAGCATCCGGTTCTGGCTGAGCGCGTTCTCGAGGATCACGGTGACCGCGGCGTCCGGACCGATCAGGTTCGGCAGCAGCTGGGTGCCGCCCCAGCCCGGGAACAGGCCCAGGAAGCACTCCGGGAAGGCGACCATGCCCGCGGATCCCGACACCGTCCGGTAGTGGCAGGACAGCGCCAGCTCCAGGCCGCCACCCAGGGCCGCGCCGTTGACGAACGCGAAGGTCGGGATCTTCGACTCGGTGAGCCGGCGGAACACGTCGTGCCCGGTCTTGGCGATCAGGTGGGCGTGCTCGCGCTCGGTGAGCCGGCCGATGCCGGACAGGTCCGCGCCGACGGCGAAGATGAACGGCTTGCCGGTGACGGCGATCGCCGCGGGCTCGGCGGCGAAGGCCTCGTCCAGCGCGGCGTTCAGGCTCTCCAGCCCGCCCGGGCCGAAGGTGGACGGCCGGGTGTGGTCGTGGCCGTTGTCGATGGTGATCAGCGCGAGCTTGCCGGACAGGCCGGGGGCGTCCACGAGGCGGGTGCGCGCCTGGGTGACCACCTCGTCCGGGAACAGCGCGGCGAATTCGGTCACTGCTCGCCTCCTGCGTTGTAGTTCGGGTTCTCCCAGATGACCGTGCCGCCCATGCCGAAGCCGATGCACATGGTGGTGATCCCGTACCGGACCTCGGGGTGCTCGGCGAAGTGGCGGGACAGCTGCGTCATCAGCCGCACCCCGGAGGAGGCCAGCGGGTGGCCGCAGGCGATCGCGCCGCCCCACGGGTTGACCCGCGGGTCGTCGTCGGCGATGCCGAAGTGCTCCAGGAAGGCCAGCACCTGGACCGCGAACGCCTCGTTGATCTCGAACAGGCCGATGTCGTCGATGCTCAGCCCGGCGCGCTCCAGCGCCTTCTCGGTGGCCGGGACCGGGCCGACGCCCATGACCTCCGGCTCGACGCCGGCGAAGGAGTAGCCGACCAGCCGCATGCCGACCGGCAGGCCCAGCGCGGCCGCGGTGTCGGCGTCGGCCAGCAGGCAGCCGGTGGCACCGTCGTTGAGGCCCGCGGCGTTGCCCGGGGTGACCCGGCCGTGCGGGCGGAACGGGGTCTTGAGCCCGCCCAGCGCCTCGACCGTGGTGCCCGGGCGCGGCGGCTCGTCGGTGGCGGCCAGGCCCCAGCCCTGCTCGGCGGAGCGGGTGGACACCGGGACCAGGTCCGGGGTGATCTTGCCCGCCTGCAGCGCCTCGTCGTAGCGCTGCTGGCTCAGGGCCGCGTAGGCGTCGGTGCGCTGCTTGGTCAGCGTCGGGAACCGGTCGTGCAGGTTCTCCGCGGTCGAGCCCATGATGAGCGCGGACGGGTCGACGATCTTGTCCGACACGAAGCGCGGGTTGGGGTCGACGCCCTCGCCCATCGGGTGGTTGCCCATGTGCTCGACGCCGCCCGCGATCGCCACGTCGTAGGCGCCGAAGGCGATGCCGCTGGAGACCGTGGTCACCGCGGTCATGGCGCCCGCGCACATCCGGTCGATGGCGAACCCGGGGACCGACTTGGGCAGCCCGGCCAGCAGCGCGGCGCTGCGGCCGATGGTCAGGCCCTGGTCACCGATCTGGGTGGTGGCGGCGATGGCGACCTCGTCGATGCGCTCCGGCGGCAGCTCCGGGTGCCGCCGCAGCAGCTCCCGGATGACCTTGACGACCAGGTCGTCGGCGCGGGTCTCGGCGTAGATGCCCTTGGAACCGGCCTTGCCGAACGGCGTGCGTACGCCGTCGACGAAGACCACGTCCCGAACCGCGGGGCGGCTGCGGCTGTCGGCGGGTGCCGACGCAGGTGCGGCCACGGCGTGCTCCTCACTGGCTTGGTGGATGGTGCTCGGCCGGGTCCACGCGCAGATCTACCGGCCGGTAACCGCACTCTAGCGCTTATTACCCACCGGTAACCACACGCCCACCCCTGTCGGGTGTCTCACATGCTGATCGCGCGGTGCCGACGGCGTCGATCATCGTCGACGACCGCCGGTCCCGCCGCAGCGGACTACTCCGCGGGCGCCGTCGCCTGGAGCGCTTCGGCGATGACCTCCGCGGTCAGCGCCAGCTGCCACTCGCGGGCGCCCTTCTCGCGCAGCAGCGCCGTGACCGCGGCCAGGCTGCGGTCCTCCGGCGGGTTCCAGCAGGTCCGCCGGACCAGGTCCGGGAGCAGCAGGTTCTCCACCGGCAGCCGGTTCGCCTCGGCGACCTCCGCCAGCGCCGAGCGGGCCGCGGACAGCCGCGCGGCCGCGTCCGGATCGCGGTCGGCCCACCGGTTGGTCGGGGGCGGCCCGTCGTTGGGGGAGGCCGGGGCGGGCAGCTCGTCCTTCTCCAGACGGCGGGCGGCGCGGAGCGCCTGCAGCCACATGGAGGCCCGGCGCCGCTGCTGCCGTCCGCCGAACACCGGCAGCGCGACCAGGTCGGCCTCGGTCTTGGGGTTGGCCTGGGCGGCCTGGACGATCGAGGAGTCGGGCAGCACCCGGCCCGGCGCGAGGTCGCGCTCGCGGGCGAACTTGTCGCGGGTCTGCCAGAGCGCGCGGACGGCGGCCAGCTGCCGCGGGTTGCGCACCCGGTGGATGCCCGAGGTGCGGCGCCACGGCTCGGCGCGCGGCGGTGCAGGTTCGGCGGTGCGGACCGCCTCGAACTCCTCCAGTGCCCACGCGAGCTTGCCCTGCTCCACCAGCTCGTCGTGCATGGCGTCGCGCAACGCGGTCAGCAGCTCGACGTCCAGGGCGGCGTAGACCAGCCAGTCCTGGGGGAGTGGGCGGCGCGACCAGTCGGCTGCGCTGTGCCCCTTCTCCAGCCGGTAGCCGAGCATGCGCTCCACCAGCGCGCCGAGCGAAACGCGCTCGAACCCGGCCAGCCGACCGGCCAGCTCGGTGTCGAACAGCTTCGCCGGGCGCAGGTCCAGCTCGGCCAGGCAGGGCAGGTCCTGCGAGGCGGCGTGCAGCACCCACTCGGTGTCGGCCAGCGCCGGCACCAGCGGATCCAGCTCACCGCCCAGGGCGATCGGGTCCACCAGCACGGTCCCGGAGCCTTTCCGGCGCAGCTGCACCAGGTAGGCGCGTTGGGAGTAGCGGTATCCCGAAGCGCGCTCGGTGTCCACGGCCACCGGGCCGGTGCCCGCGGCGAGCGCGGTCGCGGCGGCGCGCAGGGCCGCCGGCGTGTCCACCACCGGCGGCACGCCGTCGGTGGGTTCGGTCAACAACACCGGTTCCGGGCGGTCGGACCCGACGGTCTCGGGGCTTGCAGCTTCCACGGCTACCAGACCTTACGTGCTTTGGTCCGCGCCGTGGGGCCACTCCACCCGAGCTCGTCGGGCCGACCGCTCCGGTGCAGGTGCTTCAGCGCCCGGATCAGCGGATCACGCCGGCCCGCATGGCCAGCGCGACCATCTGCGCACGGTCGCCAGTGCCCAGCTTGCGCCCTATCCGCGACAGGTGGCTCTTCACCGTGAGCGCGGAGAGGTTCAGGGCCTCACCGATCTCCTTGTTGGAACGGCCATCGGCCACCAACTGGAGCACTTCGACCTCGCGCCCGGACAGCTCACGAGGGGTGTTGTCCGTCCCCGGCACGCGGGTTCCGGCAGCGAGCACCGGAGCCACGCTGGGGTCGGCGTACACCCCGCCGTCGAGCACGCGGCGCACGCCGTCGGTGACCACCATCGGCGAGGCCGACTTCAGCAGGTACGCCTGGGCACCTGCTTGGAAGGCGGCCCGCACCGCGTACGGGTCATCGGACGATGCGAGCACCACGATCCGCGGCCATCCCTGGCTCCGGAGTTCGGTGACCAGTTCAATACCGGTCCCGTCCGGAAGCCCGAGATCGAGGATCGCGAGGTCGCACGGACCGGTCGCCAGGGCGCGAGCCCTGGCCTCGGCCATCGATGCGGCCTCGTGCACCGTGCCAGCGCCCATCTGCAGCAACCGGGCGGCGATGGCCTCCCGGAGCAGCGGATGGTCGTCCACCACGAGCACCGTGAACAGCTCTTCCCGCGGGTGCGGGACCATGTTGGCCGGCAAAGTGCCGGCAGGCGTGGTTCGAGCGGCCTGACCTAAGCCGACGGCAGCCACGTCACTACCTCCCTGGAGTCGGTCGTGCCCCCCCGACCGGCACCGGGACTCTCGACCAATCAGCCGCGCCACTGATCGACCGAAAGTGGTGTCGTCGGGTGGCAGCGTAACCGCCCAAGCGGGTCAGCGGGACGATCAATCGGGTATCTATCCCGATCGAGTTGTTACCTGAGCATGATCGCATCGCACTTTCGGGTGACTATCTGCGATCGCCGTAACGTCGGAGCGTGGCTGATCGACGTAACACGAATGCGTATCGTGAAAAACTTGCGCAAACAACGTTTCGGGGCTGCTGGCGGAACTTCGCGAATGGAAACGCGGCTTGGGCGTGTCGCGCTCGGGGCTTGTCGCAGCACCTTACGCGGCGCAGTCAGCCGATACAGCCGGTGATCGGACGCAGTGGGATCAGTCGCGTGGCGCAACGCCGTTCGACCGACGGCCGAGCATCGAGACGCCTTCCGGGGGAAGTCCCGCCGCGCTCGCCATCAGCTCGTGGAACGCCACCGCGTGCGGCCCCAGGTCGGCGTCGGTGGCCGTCCACGACCCCCGCAGCTCCAGGTCGTGGCTGCGCGAGGGCCCGGCGATGTCGCCGAACCGGGCCGAAGAGGTCAGCGTGACCGTCCCGCCGAGCGCCGTCCACGCCGCCCCGGAACACTCCAGCGCGTCGGTGAGCCAGGACCAGCCGACCGCGGGCAGCAGCGGGTCGGTCGCCAGCTCTGGATCCAGCTCGGCCCGCAGGTAGACCACGAGCCGCAGCACGCCGTCCCACGCTTCCTGGCCCTCCGGGTCGTGCAGCAGAACCAGCCGGGCGGTGGCCAGCTCACCGGCCGGACCATTCGCCTCGGCGGCCAGCGCGTGCGCCCACGGTGCCAACCGCTTGGGCGGACCGACCTCGGACAGCTCGATCTCCGCGCGCGGGCGGGCCGACGTCAACGTGGCAACTGCCTGCCGAAACACCTCGGGCGCCGCCGCCATCTCCGTCACGCCGCCGACTCTATGCCGCCACCTCACCCCGATGGCGGAGGCACGCCGATCAACTTCTCCTCCGGAGGCGGTGCGGCCACCCGGAACCGGGGGTGCCAGCGCTGGCGAGCGGTTCGAGGCGACGTGCGAAGATTGCCGCGCAAGCCCGGTCCGCCGCCGAGGCAGCGCCCGTGCGGTACACCCGGGATCGATCGACGTACGGACGCTGACCCCCGATGACGAATCCCGCACCGGTCCCGGCCCGCCGAGACCTCCGCGACGCCCCGTTCCTCGTCGCCGCCCGCGGCGGCACGCCCCGGCACACCCCGGTCTGGTTCATGCGCCAGGCGGGCCGGTCGCTGCCCGAGTACCGGCAGGTCCGCGAAGGCGTGCCGATGCTGCAGGCGTGCCTGACCCCGGAGCTGGTCAGCGAGATCACCCTGCAGCCGGTGCGCCGGCACGGGGTGGACGCCGCGATCCTGTTCAGCGACATCGTGCTGCCGCTCTACGCCGCGGGCATCGGGCTGGACATCGTCGCGGGCACCGGACCGGTGGTGGCCGAGCCCGTCCGCAGCGCCGCCGACGTCGCCGCGCTGCCGCAGCTGGAGGGGGACGCGGTCGCGCCGGTCGCCGAGGCGGTCCGGCTGCTGGTCGGCGAGCTCGGCAGCACGCCGCTGATCGGGTTCGCCGGGGCGCCGTTCACGCTGGCCTCCTACCTGGTCGAGGGCGGCCCGAGCCGCAACCACGAGCGGACCAAGGCGCTGATGCACTCCGACCCGCAGACCTGGCACGCGCTGCTGGAGAAGCTGTCGGAGACCACGCTGCGGTTCCTGCGGGCGCAGCTGGCGGCCGGGGTCGACGCGATCCAGCTGTTCGACTCCTGGGCGGGTGCCCTGTCGCTGCGCGACTACCGCGAGTTCGTGCTGCCGCACAGCGAGCGGATCTTCGCCGGGGTCGCCGAGGTGGCGGACGTGCCGAAGATCCACTTCGGGGTGGGCACCGGGGAGCTGCTCGGCGCGATGCGCACCGCCGGGGCCGACGTGGTCGGCGTGGACTGGCGGGTGCCGCTGGACGACGCGGCGGCGCGGTTGCGCGCGGCGGCGCCGGAGGCGGGCGAGCCGGTGGTGCAGGGCAACCTCGACCCGGCGGTGCTGTTCGCCGGGTGGGGCGCGGTGGAGCGGGAGGTGCGCCGGATCCTCGCCGAGGGCGAGGCGGCCGGTGGGCACATCTTCAACCTCGGCCACGGAGTGCTGCCGACCACCGACCCCGAGGTGCTGACCCGGGTCGTCGAACTCGTCCACACCACGAGCAAGCAGCGATGAGGGCACCTCGCGTCGCGGTCGTCGGGGGCGGCATCGCCGGACTGGCCGCCGCCCACCGGTTGCGCCGGGAGCTCGGGCCGGAGGCCGAGGTCGTCCTGGTGGAGCAGGCCTCCCGCGTCGGCGGGAAGCTCCGCACGGTGGAACTCGCCGGGCGCGCCTACGACGTCGGAGCGGAGGCGTTCCTGGCGCGGCGGCCCGAGGTGCTGCGCCTCGCCGACGAGCTCGGTGTGGTGGCCGACGTCGTGCACCCCGGCGGCGTTTCGGCCACCGTGCACGCTGGCGGTCACACGCACCGCCTGCCGACCGGCACCGTGATGGGCGTTCCGGCCGGGCCCGAGTCGGTGCGGGACGTGCTGTCCGACTCAGGCCTGTCGGTGGTCCGCCGCGAGGCGGAGCTGCCACCGCTGCGCCTCGAGGGCGCGGACGCGCCGGTCGGCGAGCTGCTGCGCGGCCGGGTCGGCGACGAGGTCGTGGACCGCCTGGTGGAGCCGCTGCTCGGCGGTGTCTACGCGGGCGATTCGAACCGGCTCGGGCTGCGGGCCACCATCCCGGCCCTGGCGGCGGCGCTGGACGCGGGCGCGGAGTCGATCACCGCCGCAGCCGCGTCGGCCCTGCCCGCGCCGAAGCCGGACGCACCGAAGGTTCCGGTGTTCGGCGCCTTCCACAGCGGCTACCGCCGGTTGGTCGACCAGCTGCTGATCGCCGCCGACGCGCAGCTCCGGCTCGGGCTGCCGGTGCGGGGCCTGGCCCGGACCGCGTCCGGGTGGCGGCTGGAGATCGGCGCCGCGCCGAGCCCGGAGTTCCTCGACGTCGACGGTGTCGTGCTGGCAGTGCCCGCGCCTTCGGCGCGCCGCCTGCTCCAGGACGTCGTGCCGACTGCGGCGGTCAAGCTCGGCGAGGTCGAGCTGGCGTCCATGCTCGTCGTCGGCTTCGCGCTCCCCCCGGGCGTCGAGCTGCCCAACGCCTCGGGCGTGCTGATCGCGCGCGGCGAGCGGCACGCGGACGGGACCCCGTTCACCGCCAAGGCCTTCACCTTCTCCAGCAACAAGTGGCCGCACCTGCGCGGCGCCGGCGGGGAGCTGCTGGTGCGCGGCTCGGTCGGCCGCTTCGGCGAGACGGCGGACCTGCGGTTGGACGACGCGGAGGTGCAGCGCCGGGTGCTGGCCGACTTCGCCGAGCTGACCGGGATCGCGGTCGAACCGGTGGACTCGGTCGTGGTCCGCTGGGGCGGCGGGCTGCCGCAGTACGGCGTGGGCCACCTGGACCTGGTGGCCGACGTGGAGCGGGCCGTCGCCGAGGTGCCCGGCCTGGCCCTGGCCGGGGCGGCGCTGCACGGCGTCGGCGTCCCGGCGTGCATCGCGACGGGGGAGGCCGCGGCGACGGACATCACGCGGGCCCTCGTACCTGGGGGCGCCGGCGGAGTGGGAAACTGAGGTCATGGCGCGCCTGAACTACACCGAGCTCAACGACACCATCCGCTACACCATGTGGTCGGTGTTCCGGATCGAGCAGGGCACCCTGCCGGAGGACCGGGCCAAGGCGGCCCAGGCCACCCAGGAGTACCTGGACTCGCTGGCCGAGTCCGGCGTCGTGGTCCGCGGCGTCTACGACGTCTCCGGCCTGCGCGCCGACGCGGACTTCATGATCTGGTGGCACGCCGAGCAGATCGAGCAGGTGCAGGCCGCCTACACCGGGTTCCGCCGCGAGACCCCGCTCGGCCAGTCGTCCGGGCCGGTGTGGAGCAACGTGGCGCTGCACCGCCCCGCGGAGTTCAACAAGAGCCACGTCCCGGCGTTCCTGGCCGGTGAGGAGCCGCGCAAGTACATCTGCGTGTACCCGTTCGTGCGCTCCTACGAGTGGTACCTGCTGCCCGACGACGAGCGCCGCACGATGCTCGCCGACCACGGCAAGGAGGCCCGCGACTACCCGGACGTCCGGGCGAACACGGTGGCGTCCTTCGCACTGGGCGACTACGAGTGGATCCTGGCGTTCGAGGCCGACGAGCTGCACCGCATCGTGGACCTGATGCGCCACCTGCGCGGCACCGAAGCCCGCCTGCACGTCCGCGAGGAGATCCCGTTCTACACGGGCCACCGGGTCGACGTCGCCGACCTGGTCACCCGCCTGCCCTGAGGCTCTCCGCCGCAGGTTATTCGCCCCCGCCGGGTCACTGGGCGGGGGCGATCTGCTGGGTCGGGGTGTCCGGGGCGGACAGGCTCGCGCTGATGGTGCGCTGCAGGTGCCGGTGCACGCTGTTGAGCTCTTGGCGCAGCCCCACGACCTGGCGGCTCAGCGCGTCGCCCTCGGACAGCGTGTCGGTCTCGACCGCGCGCAGCAGCACGCCGAGCTGCCCGTGCAGGCGTTGGTGCACGTCCACGAACTTGACGATCTGCTGCTGCGTCTCCAGCGGCGGTGACGTGCGCGCCACCGCCTTGATCATGGTCTCCTGCCAGCGCTGCGCGGTCTGCCGGTAGTGCCGGTCGGCGGCCACCCGGTAGTGCGGCGCGACCTGGGCGTCCAGCGCGGTGCGGATCAGCTCCTGGCTGCTGTCGACGAGCTCGCGGGCACTGGTGGTCACCGCGTAAGCCCACTCCCACTGCTCGGTCTGCGTGCTGGCCCGCCGCTCCTGCTCCGCCTCGTCCAGCTGCGCCTGCGCCAGCTTGATCTGCTCCCACGCCCGCTCGGCCTGCGCACGGGCGTTCTGCGCGGCTTTGGTCGACTGCTCCGAGTGGGCTTCGGCGGCGGCCACCAAGCGCCGCACCACCTCCGAGCGCTGCACCGCCGCACGGGCCTCGCGTCGAGCCAACCACAGTTGCCACCCGGCGACTCCCACGGCGATGATCGCCAAGCCCGCCGCGATCCAGGTGACGAGGTGCTCCCAAACCATGCGCCAAACGCTGGCACACCACGCCGTTCGGCTGTCCCAGGTGCAGACAATCTCACGTTGCGATTCCGCAACTCGCCCCGCACCCGGCCCCGGCTAAGCGACCTGGCGCCCGCCGCTCACCAGCTGGTGAGCCCGTTGGTAGGACACTCCGAGCACCTGCCCGATCTCCCGCATGGACAGGCCGATCTCGTGCAGGGCCGCGGCGGCACCGCGGAGCTCCTCAGCCGCCTTGCCCTGCGCCCGCGCGGCCTCAGCCCGAAGCGCCTCCGCCCGGTCCAAGCGCTCCTGAACGTCAGCGGGGAGGTCGATGTGGATGTCCAGCTCGATCTCGTCGGCGGGCTTGTCCGTCATGCACTGGATCAGGTCCTGTGCCATGTCGTGGATCTCGCCGACCTTGCGCGCCTGCGTGTGACGCTCCACCGCTGGAACGTGGATCGTCCAGTACTTCTTGCCCCGCTCAACCTCGACGCGGTACCTCGTCACCGTCCCCACCATCTCTCACCCAGCTCCGTTTCGCACTCCTTGAAGATCATGGCAGCGAGGCTCTCGTCGATCTCGGTGTGTCTTGGTACCGGGATCATCTTTCCCCCGAGCCGGTAGATCGCGTGGTTGCTGCCCTCGCGAGCCAGATGCCAGTCGACCCTCTGGCGCTTCGCTTCTTTGGCGATCTTCTTGAGGAGCTTGCGTTGCTTCACAACGCTACGTCTATCTTTGGCTAGACGCAACTGTCAATCAGAGAGTTGACGGTTTACTCGAACTGGTGATCGTCAGTCGGTGGGGATGAGGCGGACGGCGATGGAGTTGATGCAGTAGCGCTGGTCGGTGGGGGTGGCGTAGCCCTCGCCCCGGAAGACGTGGCCCAGGTGGCCGTGGCAGGTCGCGCAGAGGACCTCGGTGCGGACCATGCCCAGCGAGCGGTCCTCGCGGAGGATCACCGCGTCGCTGTCGGCCGGGTCGTAGAAGGACGGCCAGCCGCAGTGCGACTCGAACTTCGTCTCGCTGCGGAACAGCTCCGCGCCGCAGCCCCGGCACTCGTAGACCCCGGTGGTCTTGGTGTCGACGTACTCGCCCTGCCAGGCCGGTTCGGTGGCGGCCTGGCGCAGCACCGCGTACTCGTTCGGGCTGAGCTGCTCCCGCCACTCCTGATCGGACTTGCTGACCTTCGGGGTTCCTTCGACCGGATCCATGCTTCCACGCTAATCCGTACCGAGATCAACTTCACCGGCGCGGTCCAGATCGAGTCGAACACCACGGCGCGCCGGGTGCCAGCTCAACCCACGAAGGTGTTGATGACGAAGGCGAGGGCGTTCCAGACCGTGTAGAGGACGCCCAGCAGGATCAGGGCGACCACCAGGACCGCCACCAGGCGGCGGTGGCCGTCGGCGCGGTTGGCGCTCTGGGCGAAGTCGTCCACGCCGCGCAGCATGCCCTCGACGGTGGCCTCGGAGTTGGGCCGCTGCATCCGGTCGCGGTGCGCAGCGAAGGCCTGGACCTCGGGATCCTCGGGGTCGAGCCCCTCGAAGTCGTCGCCGAGGCGGCCGGTCTGGTCATCCCGCTCGCCGCGCTCCACGCGCATCACCGTAGCGCCTCCCGGCCGCCCGCGAACGTCCTGCCGGTTCCGGTGTGGTTGGGCATCGTGCTGGGACGCTCGGCCTGGCTCGCAAGCTCCTGGGCGTCAGACCACGGCTTCGGGCCAGCGGCGCAGGACTTCCTCGATGGTCTGCTCCGGCGTCTGGTCGGAGGTGTCCAACCACAGGCCCAGGCGCGGGGTCCGCTCGTGCAGGACCTCGTTCAACTCGGCGATCGCCCAGGTGTCGTAGGCGGTCTTGCCGCGGCTCGCTTCGCGCTCGGCGATCGCCTCGACGTCCGGTGCGAGCACCACCACCAGCAGCGGGCGGCTGTGGACCTGCTCGACCAGCTCGGACAGGTGCTCGCCGAGCACGACGTCCTGGGCGATCACCGCGAAGCCCGCGGCGAAGTAGGCGTCCGCGGCCTGCGCGGTCAGCCGGTGCCGCAGGCGCAACTGGCGCAGCGCCTCCTCGGACGGCGTCGCGGACATCTCCTCGCGACCGCCCACCACCATGCGGCGGAAGGCGTCGCCGCGCAGGTGCACCGAGCGCGGCAGCCGTTCGGCGATGCCTTGCGCGATCGTGGACTTGCCGGCGGCCTGGATGCCGGTGATCAGCAGGATGGCTCGGTCGAGCACGGCGCTCCTTCGGTCGGGGAGCCGATCATGTCACCGGATGTCCCAGTTCGTCGCGCGGATTGCCAGGACCGACTACGCATCGCAACGGGTTGGTGGGAGCTGATCAGCTCCTTGGAGCACACCGGTTCGCTCGAGCAGCGGTGTCGGCGTTGCTCCGTTGGCGAGCACCATCGCAGCTGCTGGTATTCGCCACGAAGCGGGAGGCCAACATGGTCCGCACCGAAGTCGAGCGCGCTCCGCAAGCCCAGGGTGGCTGCAGCTGCTGCGGTAGCTGCAGCGGTCCCTCCTGTGGCTGCTGCTCCAGCTGCGGCTGAGCGGCGCGGGTCTGCCCGGGGTGCTTGCGGGATCACTCCGGGCAGGCCATGCCGTCGGTCGGCACGGTGCCCTGCTCCAGGAAGCGCGTGACGGCGTCGGTGGCGCACTGGGAGCGGCCGACCGCGCCGTGCCCGGAGCCCTGCCAGCGGACCAGCACCCCGGTTGGCAGCTGCTCGGCCAGGTGCTCGCTGCCGGTCTCGAGGACCAGCGGGTCGTTCGCGGTGCTGATCACTGGGATCGGCGGCAGGTCGGGGCGGCGCGGCGCGGGCAGCGGCTGCTGCGGAACCGGCCACGACCCGCACCACACGAGCCGCTGCACGGCGGCCCCGCCGAACAGCGGGAACCTGTTCACCCAGTCCCTCGCGAGCTCGCTGCTGCGCTGCGGCGGCACCCGCAGCGTGGTGTCGTTGCAGCTGGTGATCAGCTCGCCGTCCAGCCACGGCGGGTTGCTGCCCTGCGCGGTGACCAGCGGCGCGCTGAGGTTCGCCAGACCAGCACCGTCCCCGCCGTTGGCCGCGGCCAACGCGTCGGCCAGCGCGGGCCAGCTCCCGCGGTCCGACAACCCGAGCAGGACCGCCTGCACCACGCGACCGCTGCCGACCGAGGTCCCCGGCGCCGGTAGCGGCTGGTGCCGGGTCCTCTCGACGAGGTCGTTGACCGCCTTGCGCGGGTCCGGCCCCAGCGGGCAGCCGCGGCTGGCGCAGTCCGCCGCGAACACGTCGAAGACCTGCTCCGCGGTTCGCGCCTCGTGCTCGGCCTGCCCGATCGCGTCGCGCGTCGGGTCCGGGGCGCCGTCGAGCACCATCCGGCCGACCGACGTCGGGAAGCGCTCGGCGTAGGTGGTCAGCAGCCGGGAGGCCTCGCCGCGGCCGATCGCGTGCAGCCTGGACACGCCCAGATCCAGGCGCAGCTCCTCGAGGTCGGACGCGGCCCGCCAGGTGTCGTAGGCCTGCAGCCGCTCGTCGAGGTCCAGCAGGCACTCCTGGCTGGCCTGCAGCACCGACTCCAACAGCCGGTCCAGGTCGGCGCGGTCGGTGGCGCGGGCGTCGAAGTCGACGATGGCCTCCCGCTGCGGCTGCGGTACGCAGTCGGCCGGATCGGACTCGCCGGTGCCGCGCCGGTCCATGCCGATGATGTCGAAGGTGTCCAGCAGCCCGGGCAGCTGGGTGGCCATGCGCGCGGCGAACGTGGTGCCCGGTTCACCGCCGACGTCGCCGACCACCACCAGCGGCACGCGCTGGCCGGAACCGATGCGCAGCAGCGCGTTGCGCGTGGTGCCGCGCTCCGGGGCCTCCGGGGAGTCGAGGGTGCTGAGCAGCTGCGAGCAGCTGGCGGTCATGCCCGGTGGCAGGCCGCCGAGCTCCGCTCGGGTCTGGTCGGTGCAGTCCGACCAGAGCAGCATGTCGTCGCCGGGGCCGCCGAGCTCCGGGACGGGGGCCGGTTTCGGCGACTGCGGGGCGGGCGCGACCTGCTGGTCACCGTCCTGGAAGGCCACCGCCGGGCGGTCCGACGGGCCCGCGGAGCACGCCGCGAGGACCACCAGCAGCAACGGCAGCAGCACGGCCCCGACCCGGTGAGTGGTGCGCGGCACGGGTACTCCTCGTCGGCGAAGCGCGGTGGCAGAACCCGGTCAGCATCGCATGATCGAGGTGAGGCCCCGGTGAGGGCCCTGACAATTCGCTGGGCGTCCGATGTCCGCCGCGCTAACGTGCGCCGGTAAGCGGACCTCGGATCGCGAAGGGGCAACGTGCACGTCGCGCAGATCGGCTCGGGCGCATCGTCGAGCAGGCGGCCGTTCAGCTGGGGGCAGGCCCCGGCACGAGCTCTCGGGGCGATTCCGCCGCCGATGCTGGTGCTGGTGGGCGTGGTCAGCCTGCAGGTCGGGGCCGCCTTCGCCAAGCAGCTGTTCACCATGGCGGGCGCGTCCGGGGTGGTGGCGCTGCGGTTGACCTTCGCGGCGCTGATCCTGCTGGCGGTCTGGCGCCCGTCGCTGCGGATGGACCGGCGGACGCTGGCGGTGGTGGCCGGCTACGGCGCGGTGCTGGCGGGCATGAACGTCTGCATCTACCAGGCCTTCGAGCGGATCCCGCTGGGCGCGGCGGTGACCATCGAGTTCCTCGGCCCGCTGGCGGTGGCGGTGTTCGGTTCGCGCCGCAAGCTGGACGTGCTGTGGGCGGTGCTGGCCGGGCTCGGTGTGTTCCTGCTGTCGCGCGTCGAGGGCGGCCTGGACCCGGTCGGCGTCGGGTTCGCGCTGCTGGCGGGCGCGATGTGGGGCGGGTACATCCTGGTCGGCGCGAAGCTCGGCAGCCGGACCACCGGGGGTTCCGGCCTCGCCCTGGGCATGGCGTTCGGCGCCCTGGTGGCGGCGCCGTTCGGCATCGCCGAGGCGGGCACGTCGCTGCTGCACCCGGCGGTGCTGGTGGCCGGTCTGGTGGTGGCGCTGATGTCGTCGGTGATCCCGTACTCGCTGGAGCTCGAGGCGCTGCGCCGGATGCCGCCGCGAGTCTTCGGCGTGCTGATGAGCCTGGAACCGGCGGTCGCGGCCCTGGCGGGCCTGCTGGTGCTGGGTGAGCTGCTCGGCACCTGGCAGTGGGTGGCGATCGGCTGCGTGGTCATCGCCTCGGTGGGTTCGGTCGGTTCGACGAAGTCGGGGCCGAGTCCCGAGGACACCGGCGCCAACTGACCCCAATGCGCGCGGTCCCCGGTGGACCGCACCCCACCTGCGCGCCAGCAGTTCCCGTTGGACCTGCAACCCTGAGGCGCAGTTTCAATTGAAACTGCGAAGGCGCGTGGGGAACGGTCGCAGTTTCAATTGAAACTGCGACCTTCCGGTGGGGCCGGAGTAGCCGGGTGCCCCCGCGATCACCTTGAGGAAGTCGCGGAGGGGGTCACACCGGCGGGAGCTCGGTGGGGCGCAGGGCCCGCATCAGGGTCAGCAGGGTCTTGTTGAGCGGGACAGGGACGTCGTGGGCGGCTGCCGCTCGGACCAGGGCACCAGTGATGTGCTCGTGCTCCGTGGGCAGGCCCGCGAGCCGGTCGTAGAGCATCGAGGTGCCGTTGGTCGGCGGGAATTTCTCGATGTAGTCGGCGAGCACCCGCTTGGCGTCGGCTTGGGTGAGCTCGGCGCCCTCGGCGCGCGCGACCTCCACGGCTTCGGCGAGCACTCCGGCGCACAGCTCCTGCACGTCGGGGTCGGCCAGCACGTCAAGGCGGCGCAGGGTGAGCGCGGTGATCGGGTTCGGCCCCACGTTGGTCAGCATCTTGCGCCACGCCGCCGTGCGGAAGTCCTCGGTGGTGCGGACGGTCAGCGGCCCGCCGGAGATCAGCCGCGCGAACCGCTCGCCGACCGCACCGGCCTCGACCTGCATGGTCACCGGGGAGCGGCGCACCACGTGCCCGGGCCGCACCCGCTCGGCCGCGACGTACACCAGCGCGGGCAGCACCGGGCCGCGCAGGCCCATCCCGGCGACCGACTCGCGGTGCTCGACACCGTTCTGCACCACCGCGATCGGCGCGCGGCCGTCGTCGAGCCGCCGCAACCAGCCCGCCGTGCTCGGCACGTCCTGGACCTTGGTGGTCAGCAGGACCCAGTCGACCGGGCCCACCGCGCCGGGGTCGGTCACCACCGCCGCCGGGACCTCACCGGTGCCCTCCGGGGTCTCCACCACCAGCCGGTCGAACGGGGTCCGCACGCACAACGTCACCTCGTGCCCGGCGTCGTGCGCCGCTGCCGCGAGAACCCCACCGATACCGCCTGAACCGATCACCGCGATGTGCACGGCACGGAGGTTACCCGTCCGAACGACCCTCGCGGTCCACGTCGCCGAGCAGCACCGCGTCCAGGTCGTAGCGCGCCGGTTCGTCCAACTGGTCGTAGCGGCAGGACCCCGGGTCGCGGTCCGGCCGCCACCGCACGAACTGCGTGGTGTGGCGGAACCGGGCCGGGTGCCCGCCTTCGGTGTGGTCGTAGGAGACCTCGACGACCCGCTCCGGGCGCAGAGGCACCCAGGGCTGCTCGTTGGTGTTCCAGCGGTTGACCGAGCCCGGCAGGCGGCGGCCCGTCGCGTTCGGGCCGACCCACGGGTGCTCGCCCTCGGTGATCAGCTCGGAGAGCTCGGTGGCCAGCTCGCGCCGCCGGGCGGCCGGGAACGCCCCCACGACGCCGACGTGGTGCAGCACCCCGTGCTCGTCGTGCAGGCCGAGCTGCAGGGACCCGACCGCGGTGCCGGGCTCGGTGTTGGCGTGCCAGCGCAGCCCGGCCACCACGCAGTCGGCGGTGCGGGAGTGCTTGATCTTGAGCATGGTGCGCTTGCCGGGCAGGTAGCTGCCGCCGGTGGGCTTGGCGATGATGCCGTCCAGGCCCGCGCCCTCGAACACCCGGAACCACTCCGCGGCGACGTCCGGGTCGTCGGTGACCGGCGTGGTGCGCAGCCGGGTGTGGTCGAGGCCGAGCCCGGCCAGCAGCTCGCGGCGCTCGGACTGCGGGTCTCGGGTGAGTTCGCGGTCGTCCAGCGCGAGCAGGTCGAAGGCGATGAAGGTGGCCGGGGTCTGCTCGGCGAGCATCCGGACGCGGCTGGCGGCCGGGTGGATGCGCTCGCTGAGCGCGTCCCAGTCCAGCCGGTCGCCCACCTCGTCGCGCCTGATCACCACCAGCTCGCCGTCCAGCACCGCGGGCCGCGGGAGGTGCTCGGCGACGGCGGTCAGCACCTCGGGGAAGTAGCGGTCGAGCGACCGGCCGGTGCGGGACTGCAGCCGCACCGGGGTGTCGGCCCGCGGGTCGGCGAACACCAGGCAGCGGAAGCCGTCCCACTTGGGTTCGAAGAGCAGGTCGCCGCGCCGCGGGATGCCGTCGGTCGGGCTGGCCAGCATCGGTTTCACCGGCGGCTGCAGGGGAAGCACAGCGGACCTCCTCGGTCAGCGGACGCGTTGGCGCGGCGCCCGGTCCAGTTCCAGGCGGATCGCCGTGGGCAGGGTCTCGGTGCCCAGGGCTTCGCGGGCGCGGGAGAGCACCTTGCCGTCGAGCTCCTCCCACACCTGCCGGACGTTGGTGCCCTCCTGCAGCGACAGCGTCAGCCGCAGCGACGGGCGCCGCTCGTCACCGGCCATCCGCACGCGCGCCCGGTTGACGCCCGTGACCTGCTCGGCATCCGCGCGCACCGCCTCGGTCAGGGCCGCGGCGGTCACCGTCAGCTCACCGCTGCCGCGCTCCAACCGCACGTCCGGTCGGGATTCCGGGCGCAGCGCCCGGACCACCCACCACAGGCCGAGGACGAACAGCACGACGCCGAGCACGGCCGCGACCGCGAGGGCGAGCCGGGCGTGGCCGCTCAACCACTCGACCAGGATCGGGTCGGCCAGTGGGCGCTGCGCCCGGAACAGGCCGAACCAGCCGGTGCCGACCAGCAGCACCAAGGCGCCGACCACCACGGCGAGCACCGCGACTGCCAGGACCACGCCGCGCTCGAAGGCCAGGCCGCGCCCGGTGGGGGTGGTGCTGGGCTTGATCTCGGTCATCGCCGCTCCTTCGGCGTGCTCACCTGCACCAGCACCTTCGGGGTGGTGCGCAGCGGCAGGTCCCGCACGGCGTGCTCGGCGGTCTCGGTCAACCGGGTCGGCAGGTCCCCGGCCTCGCGGAACTGGGCGCTGGCCCGGACCTGCACGCGCTTGGCGCTCGCGGTCACCGAGGCGGTGGCCACCCCGTCCTGGTCGCGCACCTGGTGGCCGACCAGCCGGGCCAGCGAGCGCGGATCGGTCGTTGCGGTGACCTCCGGGGCCGGGTCGTGCAGCCGGATCTCCCGCCGACCGGACGTGGTCGCGATCAGCAGCAGGAGCAGCCCGGCCACCAGCAGCACCGCAGCGCTCGCCAGGACCGGGGCGTCGTGCCAGGACACCGCGCTCAGCGCGGCGTGGACCCGCTGCCAGGGCACGATGAGACCGCCAGCGCCGGGCCGGACCAGCGCGGCCACCGCCTCGATCGCCAGCAGCGCCCCGCCAGCGGCGACCGCGAGGCCGAGCAGCGTCGTGATCAGGCGAACCAGGAAGCGCATCGGCTCACTCCACCCGCGGCGGCGCGTCCGCGGCGACCAGCGCGGACACGGTCACGTCGACGGTGCGCACCTGGCAGTCGGCCAGGCGGGCCAG
>NZ_JBEPDU010000023.1:0-15849 GCF_040300525.1 Saccharopolyspora sp. NPDC000359
GAGGACACCGGGAAGCTGATCGAGGCGGCGCAGAAGGCTGCTGAGGGTGCGTCGAGTGGTGTTGGCACGGCGGGTGAGGTCGTGGCGGCGGTGCGGACGATGGTGCGTGACATCATCGCCGAGCTGGTGGGTCGGTTGATCTCGTGGGCGTTGCAGGTGTTGGCGACGTTGGGCATCGCGATGGCGTGGGTGGTGCCGCAGGTGGTCACGGCGGTGACCAAGACGGTCGCGAAGATCGCTGATGTGACCACGAAGTTGGTCAAGGCGATGAAGTCGTTGGGCAAGCTGGTCAAGAAGCTCAAGGACGGCTTCGGCGACGCCAAGAAGGCCCTCGACAAGATCAAGAAGGACAACGGCGGCGGCGCTCCGAAGGCGGACAGCCCCGCCCCGACCCGGTCGATGGGCAACGACGGCCCGGGGTCGAGGGGCGGCCCCGACTCCCCCGCCCCGACCCGCTCCACGAACGGCAACGGCCCGGGTTCGCGAGGCGGCCCGGACACTCCCGCCTCCACTTCGTCGCAGAGCACGAACAGCTCGTCCACCAACGCCGGGGGCAACGGCCCGCAAACCTCCCGCTCCATGGCCAACGGCAGCAACCCACCGGCGGTCGTGTCCGGCTGGAAGACCATCTTCGGACGCCCCGACAAGAGCTACTCGGCAGGGGCGGACAAGAACGGCAAACTGGTCTACTTCAGGCGGGACCGGGTGCAGGCCACCGCCATGAAGGACTACAACGGCAAACCGATCGGTGTGACGTTCCAGACCAAACCGTCGGACTTGGCCAACAAGCAGTCCTTCGCGAACAACGGCAACGAGTTCAGCCGCCAGTACACGCGGCTGTACCCGCCGGGGACGAAGGACACCAACGCCCCCGGGACCCAGTACCGGCTCGAGAAGATGGAGTGGGGGAAGAAGGGGCAGGACGAACCGTTCTACCTCAACACCCACGCCTCGCCGGAGTCGTTCGAGGTCAACATGGACACCGGCGAGTCCCTGTCCGTCCAGGGGAAGACCTTCGCCAAGGTCACCAACGATTCCAAGGTGTTCCAGTCCGCGGTCGCCGAGAACGAGCGGATGACGGGCAAGCCGGTCAGCTCCTACCACTTGATGGCGTGCTCCGCGGGGAAGACCGACGGGCCGGGCGGCGCAGCGCACGACTTCCAGCAGACGATGTCCGATCGCTTCGGGCGCAAGCAGCCGGTCTACGCATCGACCGAAACGGACATCACCGGCCGAGGCGGTTACCACGGTGTGACGAACGGCGGCACCTGGCGCAAGTTCAGCGGTGGGCCCAGCACACCGGGCGTGTAGAACGCACGGTGTGCGCAGCGGTCCTCACGGCCCGAGGAGTGTTGCCAGCCGGGGTGAGTAGGCGTGGTCGAGCACGAGCGAGGCCGCGCCCACCGCTCCGGCGTCCTCGCCGATCAGCGCCGGGGACACCTGGACCGGGCGGACCTCGGGTGCCCAGACCTGCTTGGCCAGGACCTTCGACACCTGCGCGCGCACCAGGTCCGACACGTGGCGCAGCGCCGGGCCGCCGAGCACGACCCGGTCCACGTCGAGGACGCTGACCACCGTCGCCAGCGCTTGGCCGAGCTTGGTCGCCGCCTGCCGCAACACTTTCACCGCACCGGCATCGCCGTCCGCGGCGCGGCGGCACAACTCCTCGTAGGACTGGGCGGTCGAGGTCCCGGTGGGCTCTCCGCCCGCCGCTCGCCAGTCCGCGACGATGGCGCGCATCGAGCAGTGCGCCTCCAGGCATCCCCTCCTGCCGCAGTGGCACCCGCGGCCGCCGCCGCTGTTGAGATGGCCGATCTCGCCCGCGTTGCCGCTGACCCCGCGGTGCACCTGGTCGTCGAGTACCACCCCGATGCCCACCCCGGATCCCCAGTAGGCGTAGACGAACGAGCCCGACCGGTGCTCACCGCCCGCCCAGCGCTCGCCGATCGCCGCCGCCGTCGCGTCGTTGTCCATCACCACCGGCAGACCCGCGCGTTCGGCGACGATGTCGGCCAGGGGAACCGCGCCCCACCCGGCCAGGTTCGGTGGTGAGAGCACCTGCCGGTGGGCCGGGTCCAGCGGTCCCGGCACCGCGAGTCCGACGCCGAGCACCCGGCTCTCGTCGATGCCGGAGCGGCGCACGAGCTGCTGCAACGTGCGCGCGAGGGCAGCGGCGACGGCAGGCGGCGCGGCGTCGTCGGGGAGTCGGCGGGTGCTGCGGATCCGCACGCCGCCCGCCATGTCGAGCAGGACACCGGTGATCCGCTCCGGGTCGAGGTGCAGGCCCACCGACGAGTAGGCGTCCGGCACCACCTTCAGCAGGACGCGGCGCTTGCCGCCGGTGGACGGCGCGTGGCCGTTCTCGGTGACCAGCCCGTCGGCGATCAGCGCCCGGACGATGTTGGACATCGTCTGCGCCGTCAGCCTGGTGTGCTGGGCCAGTTCCACCCGGCTGATCTCGCCGTGGCGGCGGATCGTGTCGAGCACGACGGCCCGGTTGAAACCGCCCACGCGGGGGAGGTTGGTGCCCTGCCAGGACGCTTGCGCCATGGATGCTCCTCGTCGTGGGCGGGGAGATCGTTGACTTGTTCCATCGAATGGAATTAACTACCTGGAGTGTGATCCGGATCTCAAGCCGCGCGCAACTACTGCTGGCAGGAGGCTCGCGATGCAGCGCCGCACTGCGATGTCCGTGCTCATCACCGCGACGTTGGGACTGACGCTGGCCGCCTGCGGGGGCGGCGCGGCCGACGACCCGGACACCATCAGCGTCGCCTACCACCGCTACGGCAACACGCTGCAGGTCGACCAGTGGATGCAGCGGGTCAAGCAGCAGTACGAGCAGGCCCACCCGGGCAAGACCGTGAAGCTGGACCCGGTGGTCGCCCCGGAGGGCGAGTACCTGTCCAAGCTCCAGCTGCGGATGCGCTCGCCGTCCACCGCGCCCGACGTGCTCTACGAGGACAGCTTCAACGTCAACTCCGACGTCGCGGCCGGCTACCTGGAGCCGTTGGACGACCGGCTCGCCCAGTGGCCGGACTGGAACGCCTACATCGACACCACCAAGCAGGCGGGCAAGGCCCAGGACGGCAAGACCTACGGCGTCCCGCTGGACACCGACACCCGCGGCCTCTGGTACAACCGCGAGCTGTTCACCCAGGTCGGCCTGCCCGCCGACTGGAAGCCGCGCACCTGGGACGACGTGCTCGCCGCCGCTCGGCAGGTCAAGGCGCAGCGCCCGGACGTGATCGCGATGGACCTGGCGCTGGGCAAGGCCGAGGGCGAGTCGGTGAGCATGCAGACGGTGGCGATGCTGCTGTACGGCACCGGGACCGGCACCCTCTACGACGAGCAACAGCAGAAGTGGATCGCGCCGAACCGGGGCTTCACCGACGCGATGCGCTTCCTGTCCACCGCGCTGGCCGAGGGGCTCACCCAGAGCAAGGCGCAGATCGCCGACGCGCAGTACGACAAGGTGCAGCGCGACGAGCTGATCCGCGACGGCAAGGTCGCGATCCGGCTGGACGGCAGCTTCGCCTCCGGCAACTGGCAGGACTCCGGGTGGCACGACTGGGCCCGCACCATGGCCGCCGCGCCGATGCCCACCCAGCACGGCCAGCCACCGGGCACCGTGACGCTCTCCGGCGGCTGGACGCTGGCGATCAGCTCGTCGAGCGAGAAGAAGGACGACGCCTTCGAGTTCATCAAGCAGGCCATGGCCAAGGACAACGTGGTCGAGTACGCCGCCGCCAGCGGCAACCTCCCGGCCCGCGAGGACGCCGCGACCGATCCGCGGGTGCTCGGCGCGAACCCGCTGAACGCGTTCTGGATCGGGCTGCTGGACACCACGCACTACCGGCCCGCGCTGCCGGAGTACCCGAAGGTGTCACAGCAGATCCAGCAGTCGGTGCTCGACGTGGTGGCGGGCAAGCCGCCGGACGAGGTTGCCGACCAGTGGGCGCGGGAGGTCTCGCGCATCGTGGAGTCGGCCAACACCAGGGCGGGCTGATGGCGGTGCGGGCGCGGCAGTGGCTGGTGCCGATGGCGCCCGCCCTGCTGCTGCTCGGGTTGTTCGTGGCCGGGCCGATCCTGTGGAGCGCCTACGTCTCGTTCACCAACGCGGCGCTGACCGGTGCCGCTGCCACCGACCCGGAGTTCGTCGGGCTGGAGAACTTTCGCCGCCTGTTCAGCGATCCGGCGCTGTGGCACTCGGCCTGGCTGACCGTGGTGTTCACCGTCGGGTCGGCGGTGGTCGGGCAGAACTGCCTGGGCATGCTGATCGCGGTGCTCACCCAGCACCGCAACCGCTGGCTGCGCAGCATCGTCGGCACGGTGGTGGTGTCGGCGTGGGTGCTGCCGGAGCTGGTGGCCGCGTTCGCCGTCTACGCCTTCCTCAACTCCGACGGGACACTGAACAACCTGTTGGTCGCGCTCGGCTTCGAACCGCGCGACTGGCTCTACAGTGTGCCGATGCTGGCGGTTGTCATCGGCAACGTCTGGCGCGGCACCGCGTTCTCGATGCTGGTCTACCAGGCGTCGCTGTCGGAGGTGCCGAGCGACCTGGTGGAGGCGGCGGAGGTCGACGGCGCCGGACCGCTGCGCCGGTTCTGGCACGTCACGCTGCCGATCATCCGGCGCACGGTGCTGACCAACCTGATGCTGATCACCCTGCAGACCATCGGCTTGTTCACGCTGATCTACGTGCTGACCGCCGGTGGCCCGAACGCGGCGACGCAAACCCTGCCGCTGCTGATGTACGACTCGGCGTTCGAGTTCCACGAGATTGGCTACGGCGCGACGATCTCGCTGGTGCTGCTGCTGATCGGCGGGTTGTTCGCCGCGGTGTACGCCAAGAGCTTGGGAGACCCGGATGCCCGGGGGGACGGAGCCTGATGGTTGCGGTGACGGTGGCGCGGCGTCGTTCGGTGTCGGTCGTGGTGCACCTGGTGCTCGCGGTCGTCGCGCTGGCGTTCCTGGCGCCGCTGCTGTGGCTGCTCACCGCGGCCTTCGACGCCGACGCGGCGCTGACGGCGAAGGTGCCGGAGGCCTTCACGCTGGACAACTTCGCGCAGGTGCTGACCTGGGAGCAGAGTGGACGTCCACTGTGGAACGGTCTGCTGATGAGCGGCGGTGCCGCGATGATCTCGGTGGTGGCCGCGGTGCTGTGCGCCTACCCGCTGTCGCGCTACCAGCTGCGGTTCCGGCGGCCGTTCCTGTACGTCGTGCTGTTCGCCTCCGGGCTGCCGATCACCGCGGTGATGGTGCCGGTGTACAGCATGTTCGTGCAGCTGGAGCTGATCGACTCGATGTTCGGCACCACGCTGTTCCTGGCCGCGACCTCGCTGCCGGTCGCGATCTGGATGACGAAGAACTTCATGGACGGCGTCCCGATCAGCCTGGAGGAGGCGGCCTGGGTGGACGGCGCGTCGGCGGCGCAGGCCCTCCGCACGATCGTCCTGCCGCTGATCGTGCCGGGGATGGGCGTCGTCGCGATCTTCACGTTCATCACGGCGTGGGGGAACTTCTTCGTCCCGTTCGTCCTCCTCCTGGACCCGGCGGCGCAACCGGCCTCGGTGGGCGTGTACACCTTCTTCGGCCAAGGAGGCCTGATCGCCTACGGCCAACTAGCGGCCTACTCGATCCTCTACACAACCCCGGTGGTGGTCCTCTACCTCCTGGTCTCCCGAACCCTGGGCGGAGCCTTCAACCTAGCCGGAGCCATCAAGCACTAACCCCTCTCCCGACCTCCCCCAAGGTCCCCTGGGCACCATCAACCCGCAGTTTCAATGAAACTGCGATCCCCAGCCACGACAGATCGCAGTTTCAATTGAAACTGCAACCCCGGAGCCGCCCCCAGGACACCAGGCCGAAGCACAGCACCCAGCGACGAGCACCGAGGCGGGGACGGCGAGGCCACAGCCCCAACCTCGGTGGACCACAGTTTCAACTGAAACTGTGAACTTCGGGGCCGTGCCTGGGGCGCCGGAGGATTGACGTGCAGCGTCGAACGATGAGGCTGAGGCGGGGTGTGGCGGCAGTCCTTGGCCTCGTTGGGGTGCCGTTTCGCGGAGATCCGGCGTGCGATTTCCAACGGAATCGCGTCGAGCGCCTGGGGTGGGTCAGGTCGTGCGGTGGGTGATGAGGGTGGCGAGGCCGTCGAGGATGCGGGCCAGGCCGAAGTCCAGGGCCTGGTCGGGGGTTTCGGTGTCGGACAGGGCGGTGGTGACCGCGGGGTAGCGGTCTCCGTGTGCGCGCAGGAGGTCGGCCAGGGTTGAGCCGAGCTGCTGCTCGGGGTTGTCGCCCGGGGTTGCCGCGGCCTGCTGGGCGATGGAGCGGACGTGGCCGACCAGGACGACCACGGCGTCCAGCCGCTCGCCGCCGCGCAGGTCCGTGTCGGAGAGCGCGGCGACCGCCGCCTCCATCCACGACAGCTCGTTCGGCCCCGGCACGCGGGGGCCGATCGTCACCTCGAGGACCCAGGGGTGCTGCACGAACCGGGGGAGCAGCGCGCGGGCCCACGCGTCGAGCCGGTCGCGCCAGGTGCCGTCGAGCGTGGGTGGTTCGCCCATCGCGAGGTCCGCCATGAGCGCGACCAGCTCCGCCTTGCCCGGCACGTAGCGGTAGAGGGACATCTTCGTGAAGCCCAGTTCGCCCGCCACGCGTTGCATCGAGACCGCGGGGAGCCCTTCGGTGTCGGCCAGTCCGATGCCGGTGCGTGCGATCTGGTCGAGGCTGAGCGCGGGTTTCGGGCCGCGTCGCGGTGCTGGTCGGGGGCCCCACAGGACCTCGGCGCACCCTGCTCGCTCGTTGTCCACCGGCCCTCCCCTGTGCTCGGCGCAGAACTGCGTCTATCGTACACAGAAATAACTGCTTCCGGTGGACGCAGAAGAGGAGCAACCATGCGGAGAAGCGTTCTGATCTCAGGTGCGAGCGTCGCGGGCCCCGCGCTGGCGGGCTGGCTGGGCCGCTGCGGTTTCGACGTCACCGTGGTGGAGCTGGCGCCAGCGTTGCGCGGCGGCGGAGCGGCGGTGGACTTCCGCGGACCGGTGCACCGCACCGTGCTGGAGCGGATGGGCGTCCTCCCGGAACTGCGCCGACTGCAGACCGGCGGCAGCCCCATGACCTTCGTCGACGCCCACGGCCGCCCCCAGCTCCACCTGCCCGCCGAGTTCGCCGGCGGCGACGTCGAGGTCCTCCGCTCCGACCTCTCGCGCCTCCTGCACGCGCGCAGCGCGGACGTCGCCGACTACGTCTTCGGGGACCGCATCGCGAGCCTGACCGACACGGGCGACGGGGTCGACGTCACCTTCGCCTCAGGCGCGCGGCGCTCGTTCGACCTGGTGGTGGGTGCGGACGGCGTGCACTCCGGGGTCCGGCGTCTGGCCTTCGGCCCCGAGGACCACTACGTCCGCCACCTCGGCTACTACGTCGCCACCTGGGAACTGCCCAACCACCTGGGCCTGACCGGCGGATCGCTCTGCCACGGCAAGCCGGGCCGGATGCTCTCCGTCGGTCCGGACCACCGCGACGCGACCCGGGCCCACGCGTTCGCCATCTTCAGGTCCCCGGAGCTCGACTACGACCGGCACGACCTCGAACAGCAGCGCGCCCTGGTCGCGCACGCCTTCGCCGGACTCGGCTGGGAGGCACCACGCCTGCTGGCCGCGCTGGAATCCGCCCCGGACCTCTACTTCGATTCGATCAGCCGCGTCGACATCACCCCTTGGTCACGCGGCCGCGTCGCGCTCCTCGGCGACGCGGCGTGCGGCGCGACGCTCGGCGGCATGGGCACCGGGACCGTGGTCGTCGCGGCGTACGTGCTCGCCGGTGAGCTCGTCGCCGCGAACGGGGACCACCGGGCAGCTTTCGAGCGCTACGAGTCCCGGATGCGCGGTTACGCGCAGGCGTGCCAGAAGGGTGGTGACCGGACCGGGAAGTTCCTGGCACCGGGCCGGTTCGGCGGCTGGCTGCGGAACCGGTTGTTGGGCAGGGAAGTGCTGCTCAACTGGATGCTCCGGCAGGGCGAGGACCTCAGCAGCGCGATCGACCTGCCGCACTACGACCTGACATTTGTCACGGGAAGTGATGTTGAACGGTAGTAGCCGATCAGGATCGTCCCCTGATTGAGTGATCTTCGAATTACTCGAGGTCACTGCAGGAGGGGACTGCATGCGAAGCGCAAGACGTGCACTAGGGGTCACCGCCGCGCTGGGGGCGTTGCTCGCGACCGCTCAGCCCGCACTGGCGCAGCCGACCGCGCCGACGTTCGAGGTCCCGGCGAAGTTCGCCGAGCAGCGCATCCAGTGGGCGCCCTGCTTCGACGGCGAGCTGCCGCCGGAGCTGCCGCCGGGGTCCGAACGGCTTGAGTGCGGCACGTTCACCGCGCCGATGGACTGGCACGACCCGGACAACGGGAAGGAGGTCAGCCTCGCGGTCAGCCGGTTGTCGCCCGAGGGCGGTCCGGCCGGTCGGGCGCTGTTCACCAACCCGGGCGGGCCGGGTGGCGCCGGGCTGAACTTTCCCTTGGCGATGCTGGGGAACGGACGGCCAGAGCTGACCGCCAACTTCGACATCTACGGCATCGACGTGCGCGGCACCGGCGCCAGCGACACCGTCTCCTGTGGCTCGTTGGAGCCGCCGGAGCCCCAGCCGGACCCCCGCGACCGCGACCCGCAGAACATCGAGGCGCTGCTGGGGATGGCCCGCGACTTCGCGGAGGCCTGCCAGCAGCACAGCGGTGAGTTCGGCCGCTACGTGACCACCGAGCAGACCGTCGCCGACCTCGACCTGCTGCGCCAGGTCGAAAGGCACGACAAGATCAACTGGTACGGCGTCTCCGGCGGCACCTGGCTGGGTGCCTACCTCGCCACCTACTTCCCGGGCTCGGTGGACAAGGTGGTGTTGGACTCCAACACCGAGTTCACCGCCGACTGGCAGCAGGTGTTCTCCTGGCAGCCGAGGTCCTTCGAGCGCCGCTTGCGCGAGGACCTCCTGCCGTGGCTGGCCGCGCACGACGCGAACTACCACCTCGGCACCACCCCGGAGCAGGTTCAGGCCACTGTGGACAAACTGCGCGCCCAGCTGAAGGAGAACCCGCTGCCGGGCCCGGACGGGGTGCCGATCGACCACCTCGCGCTGGACTCGATGATCCTGCCGGCCATGTACTCCAAGTACACCTTCCCGGCGCTCGGCGACACCCTGGTCCAGCTGCGCGCGAGCAACGCGGGCGACCCGGTGGTGGCCGCGCTCCGCGACCGGAGCACGCCGTTGGTGGCCGACCCGCAGGACAGCATGCTGGCCACCCTGTACTCGATCAAGTGCAACGACACCCCGTTCCGTGGTACTCCGGAGTCGGTGGTGGAGGAGTCCGGCATCGAGGGCGAGAAGTACCCGTTCTACGGCTACTACACGATCTCCCAGCCGTGCGTGTTCTGGGACCGGCCGCAGGTGGACCTGCCGCAGCCGACCGGCGAGGGCCTTCCGCCGGTGCTGATGCTGCAGTCCGAGAACGACCCGGCCACCGCGCTGGAGGGCGCGCAGCTCGCGCACCAGGGCTTCGCCGGCTCGCGGATGATCACTGTTCGCAACGAGGGTGACCACGGCGTCTACGGCATGGGCAACGCCTGCGTGGACGACGCGGTGGCGGCCTACCTCCTCGACGGCGTGGTGCCCGAGGACACGACCTGCGAGGGCCTGCCGATGCCGGAACCGGAGGTCAGCACGTTCGCCACGACGAGCGGCGGCACCGTGCTGGACCGGCTCGACGCGGTGAACCGCGCGGTCAGCTGATCCGAGAACACCGCGGGCGGCCCGGGATTCCCGGCGCCGCCCGCGGTTTTGTGCTCGTGAGGCGGCTTGGCGCCGCCGCCTGCGCGTGGTGCGCAGACCGTGCAGGTCACGGCGTATGTGCTCGTTTCGCCATCGCGACCTGGTCCCGGCGAATTCGGTCGATCTCGCCGGCTTCGGACTTCTCGCCGGACTCGTCGTCCTCGGTGCGCAGCGCGAGGAACACCGCAGCGACCGCGATCAGGGACAACGCCAGCATGGCCAGGTTGACCATGACACACCCCCTCGGTTCGGCGCCCTTTTTCTCGGCGGTTATCACTGGGACGCATCCAGTGTCCGCCGGGTTGCTGATCGTTTGGGATTCCCCGGAACGCACCACCGGTCCGCGTGGATCCACCTCGCGGAAGACGAAAGCGGCGTTTCCCCGAAAGAACTTCGCGTTCTCTGGGGAAACGCCGCACGATCGCGCACGGTCAACCCGTGCTACGGGCCGGACGGGTGGCGGCGGGGCTTCCCACGTTGCCCTGCCAAGACCACCCGTCCGGGGGTCACTGGGTCAGCTGCCGAGGCGCTGCTTGAGCGCCTCCAGCTCGTCCCGCATCGAGCTCGGCAGCGCGTCGCCGATGGTGTCGAACCACTCCTGGATGAGCGGCAGCTCCGCCTTCCACTCCTCGACGTCGACCTTCAGCGCCTCGTCGACGTCGGAGGCCGGGGTGTCCAGGCCCGACAGCTCCAGCTCGGCGGCCGTCGGGACGCGGCCGATCGCGGTGTCGGTGGCGGCCGCCTTGCCCTCCAGGCGGTCGATGATCCACTTCAGCACGCGGGAGTTCTCCCCGAAGCCCGGCCACAGGAAGCGGCCGTCCTCGCCCCGGCGGAACCAGTTCACGTAGAAGATCTTCGGCAGCTTGCTGGCGTCAGCCTCCTTGCCGACGTTCACCCAGTGCTGGAAGTAGTCGCCGACGTTGTAGCCGATGAACGGCAGCATCGCCATCGGGTCGCGGCGCACCTCGCCGACCTTGCCCGCGGCCGCGGCGGTCTTCTCCGAGGACAGGGTGGCGCCCATGAACACGCCGTGCTGCCAGTCGAAGGACTCGTTGACCAGCGGGATGGTCGTCTTGCGGCGACCGCCGAACAGGATCGCCGAGATCGGCACGCCCTGCGGGTCGTCCCACTCCGGCGCCAGGATCGGGCACTGCGACATCGGCGTGCAGTAGCGGGAGTTCGGGTGCGCGGCCTTGACGTCGCTGTCGGGCGTCCAGTCGTTGCCCTTCCAGTCGGTCAGGTGCTGGGGCTCGCCCTCCATGTCCTCCCACCAGACGTCGCCGTCGTCGGTGAGCGCGACGTTGGTGAACAGCGAGTTGCCCTTCTCGATGGTCTCCATCGCGTGCGGGTTGGTCTTGCGGTTGGTGCCCGGCGCGACGCCGAAGAACCCGGCCTCCGGGTTCACCGCGTACAGGCGGCCGTCCTCGCCGAAGCGCATCCAGGCGATGTCGTCGCCGAGGGTCTCGACCTTCCAGCCCGGGATGGTCGGGCGCAGCATCGCCAGGTTGGTCTTGCCGCAGGCCGATGGGAACGCGGCCGCGACGTAGTAGACCTTGTCCTCGGGCGAGATCAGCTTGAGGATCAGCATGTGCTCGGCGAGCCAGCCCTCGTCGCGGGCCATCGCCGAGGCGATCCGCAGCGAGTAGCACTTCTTGCCCAGCAGCGCGTTGCCGCCGTAGCCGGAGCCGAAGCTCCAGATCATCCGCTCCTCGGGGAAGTGGGTGATGTACTTGATGTCGTTGCACGGCCACGGCACGTCCTGCTGGCCGGGCTCCAGCGGCGCGCCCACCGAGTGCAGCGCGGGCACGAAGTCACCGTCGGTGCCCAGGCGCTCCAGAACCTTCGCGCCCATCCGGGTCATGATGTGCATCGACACCACGACGTACTCGGAGTCGGTGATCTCCACGCCCAGCTTCGGCGGGTCGGCGTCCAGCGGGCCCATGCAGAACGGGATGACGTACATCGTCCGACCACGCATGCAGCCCCGGTAGAGCTCGGTCATGGTGGCCTTCATCTCGTTGGGGTCCATCCAGTTGTTGGTGACCCCGGCGTCCTTCTCCTCGACCGAGCAGATGAACGTCCGCTCCTCGACGCGCGCCACGTCCGACGGGTCCGACGCCGCGTAGAACGAGTTCGGCTTCTTCTCCAGACGGGTGAACGTGCCGGCCTCGACCAGCTGGTCGGTCAGCCGCTGCCACTCCTCCGGCGAGCCGTCGCACCACACCACGCGGTCGGGGGTGGTCAGTTCGGCGACCTCGCGCACCCACGTCAGCAGGCGCTCGTGTTTGGTCGGTGCCTGGTCGAGACCGGGGATGGTCAATGCGGTCATCGCGTCGTGTCTCCTGACTGGGCGCCACAGCCCGGACTGGTCACCGACGGGGTCCGTCGGCGTTTGCAGGGAATGCTTCGCCCGTCCCGGAGGCCGGGCGAATTTGAAAAGGGATGCACTGAGGCTAGCGGGGACAGCGGCGCACGATGGAGATCAGCCCTGTTCGTTCTCTCACAAGAACGATAAGGGAATCGATTCAGTTGGGATCTTCCGGTGGACGCGGCCGGAAATCCCGCTGTCGCAGAGGCGCGCGAACCGAGGATTTCCGGCGAATCGGACGGGTGTGCGAACGCGGGGTGAACCGGGGGCGTCGGCCCGGTGGCGGTTGGTGGGCCCCGCGAGAACGCCAGAACCCGCCCGGGGGTGGCTGCCCGGGCGGGTTCTGGGAGGGATCTCGGGGGTCAGCCCCAGAGGTCGTCGGAGTCGGCGCGGGCGCCCTTCGCGCCTGCCGCGCCAGCGCCTGCCGCACCGGCCGGTTCGGGGGCGGCGGGCTGGGCGTCGAGGTTCCAGGTCGCGTCGTCGGTGGCCGCGGTCGCCGGGCTCGGCGCGTAGTTGCCGTCGCCGGTCACCTGGCCCTGCTCGACCACCGTCCACTGCCCGTCGCCGGTGTGGTGCGAGATGGTCACCTCGCCGGTCCCGCTGATCTCCACCACCTGGTCGGCGGACCCGTCGCCGTCCACGTCGGTGACCAGCATGGTGCCGCCGGAGTCGGTCTCCACCACGGCGGTGTCGGCGATGCCGTCGGAGTTGGTGTCCTCGGTGGCCGGGCCGACCGCCACGTCGCCCTGCGGGGTGTCGATGACCATGGCGCGGCCCTGGTCCTCCTGCGGGTCCACGCCGCCGGGGTGCTGCTGCGGCGCCTCGCCGGCCCACTTGCCGGTCCCGGCGTCGTAGCGGGCCTGCTCGACCACGACCCCGTCGGCGTTGATGGTCTGCATGACGTCGGCCTGGCCGTCGCCGGTCTCGTCGATGTAGGCGACGTAGCCGTCGTCGGTCATGACGGCGACGGTGTCGTCCACCCCGTCGCCGTTGAGGTCGTAGTTGGCCTCGGCGGTGTACTCCTCGCCTTCGACGGTGACCTTGATGTCGCCGTCGCCCGCCCCCTGCTCCTCGATGTACACGTCGCCACCCCTCAGCCACCGATCACTGCAGAACCTAGGACGCAGGGTAGAGGTCGGAGGTTCCGGAGGAGAAGCACCTGGCTCCGCCCATGTCACCCGGATGTCTGTGTACGCCGTAAACCTGACGTGTGTACGTTGTAAACATGACTGGGACTGCGGAGCGCATCGCCGCTGCGGCGCTGGAGATCCTGCTGGCCGAGGGGGCCGAGGCGGTGACGATGCGGCGGGTGGCCGCGGCGGTGGAGCTCAGCCCGATGGCGACCTACCGCCACTACCCGAACCGGGAGGCGCTGCTGCGCTCGGTGGTCGACCAGGCGTTCGCGGAGCTGGGTGAGCACTACGGCCAGCGGTCCGAGGGGCTGGACTTCCACGCCCGGCTGGACGCCCTGACCGACGACTTCCTGGACTTCGCGCTGGGCAAGCCGAACCTGTACCGATACCTGATCACCGAGCAGCGCACGGGTTCGCTGCGGTTCCCCGACGACTTCCGGGACGGCGGTTCGACGGCGTTCGCGCCGGTCCACCACGTCGTCGAGCAGGGCATGCGGGAGGGGGTGCTGCGCTCCGACGACGTCCTGGAGACCGGGCTCGCGTTGACCATGCCGGTCGTGGGCCTGGTGCAGCAGTACCTCGGCGGCCGCTACAACCTGCCCGAACCCGAGTTCCGCGCGCTGTGCAAGCGGACGATGCGGAGGGTCTTGCGTGGACTCCAAGAGGAATGACCTGCGATGGGTGTTGCTGGCCCTGGTGGCTTCGGCGGCGCTGTTCTACTTCGGCACGGGGCTCGCACCGATCCCCCTGCTGACCTGGCTCGCCCCGCTACCGGTGCTGCTGGTGGCGCCGCGGGTGTCCGGCGGTGCCGCGGCGGCTGCCGCGTTCACCGCGTGCCTGCTGGGGTCGACGAACCTCTGGGGCTGGTCGGCCCACTCGGGCGACCTGCCGCTGTGGCCGTGGGGACTCGCCGCCAGCTTCACCTTCGCGCTGGCGTTCCTGCTGGTCGTGGTGGTGTTCCGGGGGCTGGTCCGGCGCGGGCGGCCGCTGCTCGCGGTGCTCGCCGCCCCGGCGCCCTGGGTGGCGCTGATGCAGCTGGTCGCGCTGGTCAGCCCGGTGGGCATCGTCGGCACGCTGGCGACGGCGCAGGCGGACCTGCCGGTGGTGTTGCAGATCGCCTCGGTGACGGGGTCGCTCGGCATCGACTACCTGGTGCTGGCGGTCCCGGCAGCGATCGCGGCGGCGGTGTCCGGGCACGTCCGCGTGCTCGCGGTCGCCGCGGTGGCGGTGGTGCTGGTCCTGGGAGGGGGTGCGCTGCGGCTGACCGGCGAGCCCGGCCCGGCTCAGCGCGTCGCGCTGATCGCGCACAACCACGCCTCCTGGGCCACGAGCGTCGACACCCCGGAGGGGCGCGACCTGGTGACCGCCTACGTCGAGGAGATCGCTTCGCTGCCGCCGGGCGTCCGCACGGTCGTGCTGCCGGAAGCCGCGTTCGGCTCGGCCGAAGCCCGCCCGGCGGCGCTGGTGGAGCCGCTGCGCCGCGTCGCCCAGCAGCAGGGCGTGGACGTCGTGACCGGCTTCGCGCACCGGACCCCCGAGGTGAAGTACAACTACGCGCTGACCTTCCCGGCCTCCGGCGGCGAACCGGTCGAGTACCTGAAGCAGCACGACGTCGTCAGCCCGCTCGGTGACGAGGAGGTCTTCCCGCCGGTGACCGGCGCCCGCCTCGGCATCGCGATCTGCGCGGACGTCAACTTCCGCAGCCCGACCGACCAGTACGCGACGGCGGGCGCGGAACTGCTGGCGGTCCCGGCCTCCGACGAGCGCGACAACGGCTGGCAGCACAGCCGGACGGCCCTGTTTCGCGCGGTGGAGAACGGGGTTCCGATCGCCTGGAGTGGCCGAGCATCGACCCAGCTCCTCACCGACGGCTGGGGCCGGGTGATCGCCGACGCCCCGGTGGAGGGCCCAACGCCGTTCACCACCGTGGTCGCCGAAACCCCGACGGGCCCGGGAGCAACCCCGTACTCGCACTTCGGCGACTGGTTCCCCTGGACCTGCGTGGCCTTGGCGGTGATCGCCATCGCGCTCCCCAAGCGCGGGGAGTCCCGCCACCGCACCGCTCGTGTGGCGGATGCGGAGTAGTTGCCGCGTGCGGTCTCCGCGCCGCGGTGACCGCCCCGACCAGGGGTGGCCATCGCCGGAGTCCGCACGCTCCGCACCCCGTCCCTCCTCTCCCACCGCCGCGAAATGCCGCCGTCGCCCGCCGTCCCCACGCGCTCCCAATGGAAATCGGATGTCTGATCCCCATCGGGATCGCACGGGAATGGGCGCCGGACCGCGTCGAGGGGCGGCCCGGGAAGGGCAGGTGTCGTACCTGGACCTGGGGGTTGGGGAGGTGGCCGGGCGCCGGGTCGGGGGCACGGAGCGCCCGGCCACCATCTGGTCCGGCTGGGGAGGGACGGCCGGACCAGGTCTGAGCAGCGAAACAGCGGGGTCCCTGCCCTTCGCTGCGAGTCAGGACGGCGCAGCGAGATCGCGGGGTCTGGTTCTCGCTGTGGATCGGGATGGTGCAGCGGG
>NZ_JBEPDU010000023.1:15945-40945 GCF_040300525.1 Saccharopolyspora sp. NPDC000359
AGTGATCGCGGGGTCTGGTTCTCGCTGTGGATCGGGATGGTGCAGCGGGATCGGGGGGTCTGGTTTTCGCTGTGGGGCGGGATGGTGCAGCGGGATCGGGGGGTCTGGTTTTCGCTGTGGGGCGGGATGGTGCAGCGGGATCGCGGGGGCCGGGTTTCGCTGCGGAAGGCGTCAGCTCTGAGCAGCTGGATCGCAGGGGCTGGCGCTTCGCGGTGGGCAGGTGTCGGTTCGGTGTCGCGAGATCGCGGGGTCTCGCGCTCCGCTGCGGGCAGGTGTCAGGTCAGTGCGGTGAGGTCCGCCGGGGTCAGATCTGGAGGCGGGCGAAGGTTTCCGGCGCGAGGTGGTGCCGCCCGGTCGAGACGGCCTGCCGTTGTCGCTCCGCCTCCACCTGCTCGATCAACTGCCAGACGTTGAGCGAGCCCTCGCCAGCACCGCTGTGCGCCGCCCGCGCCGGGCGGATGAGCAGCATGCTCGCGATCAGCACGTTGACGAGCACCAGCGTCGAAACCTGAAGCCAGAACACCCTCATCTCCCTTGTTCACCGAAAGTCGCGTTCGTGCAGGTCAGGACTCGTGAGTGCAAACGGTGGCAAGAACAACCGTCGCCACTCACGAGGTGGTTGCGCAGGGTCGTGAGCGGGGATGGTCGTGGGAACCACCGTTGCCGCTCACGAGGGGGTCGTGAGTGCGAAACAGGGCTGGAACACTGTTACGCACTCACGACCACCGGGAGCTGATCCGCCGCCAGCAGTCCATGCAGGTGTTCTCGCGGATCCACTCCGACTCCGGCGGGAGCCGCTGCACCTGCCACGCCTCCACCTCCACGCCGCAGAACGACGTGACGGGGTCGTGCGGTTCAGCTCGCTTCGCGACGACACCGAACGCGTGCCGCCCGACCCCCACCGGCCGCCAGAACCAATCCACCCCAGCCGCTTCGAGCATCCCGTCCTCCTTCTTGATCGGTTAAATCTAAGCTACTTTTTAGCGATCAGATTTGGTATCGCACAGTTGAGTGATCAAGTGACGTGATTAGGCTTCGGATATGTCCAGTCCGACGATGCGGCGCAAGACACTGGGCGCCGAGCTCCGGAAGATGCGGAATGCCCACGGTCTCCCGGCTGAGGAGATCGCGAACTTGCTGGGCTGTTCTGTGGCCAAGATCCGGCACATGGAGAACGGACGGACAGTGCCGTCGAAAGCCGAGCTGACGGTCCTGCTGGACCACTACGGGGTGGTGGAGGACAGGCGCGCGGATTTGGAGGAGACCAGACAAGCCGCCCGCAAGCGTGGCTGGTGGTCGACCTACCGCCTGCAGAGCTGGTTCCAGGAGTACGTCGGGCTGGAGTCGGACGCGGTTCGCATCCGAACTTTCGAAACCGAGATCATGCCCGGTTTGTTGCAGACCAGCGAGTACATTCGCGAGGTTCACCGGCTGGGCAACCACGTGACCGCGCCAGAGGATCTCGAACTCCAGGTCGCGTTGCGGCTGAAGCGGCAGGAGAGGCTGACGGTCGAACCGGTAGTCGAGTACGCCTGCGTGATCTCGGAGGCGGCTCTTGCGCGATGCGCGAGCCAGGTGGAGATCGCGGCTGATCAGTTCTCACGCCTGATCGAGATGGCAGAGCGCACCAACATCTCGATCAGGGTGCTCCCGTTCAGCGCGGGCTTGCACAGATCCATGACCGGCGCTTTCGTCCTGCTTGATTTCCCGCCTGGTACCTGGGAGCCAGCGGTCTACCAAGAGCACGCTGTTGGTGGTCACCTGAGCCACGACCGCGAGCTAGCCTCCGGACTGAGCGGGGTCTTCGACGACTTGAGCGACCGTGCTCTGACAGAGGCCGAGAGCATCAAGCTGATCACTGACTACTTGCGGAAGTGATGATCCTGATGGAAGTTTGGCGGAAATCCAGCTACAGCGGACCGAGCAGCAACTGCGTCGAAGTGGGCTGGCGCAAGTCCAGTTACAGCGGACCGAACAGCAACTGCGTCGAGGTTGGGCTTGGGGCTGATGAGGTTGGGGTGCGGGACACCAAGGACCGGGATGGTGGGCTGTTAGCCCTGGACCAGCGGCAGTGGCGGGCGTTCCTGTCCGCCATCCGCTCCGACCGGTTCGGCGCGTCGAGGTCCTGACACGTACTCGTGAGCGGCGATGGTTGTTCTAGCCACCATCGCCGCTCACGAGCTGGTCAGGCCGTGTCCCGCAGGTTGCGGATGTTGGCCAGCAGGGATTCCGCGCGTTCGCGGCCGGTGGTGGCTTCCGCGAGGCGGCGGTTGACCGTCTGGAGCTGGCGGCTGCGCTCCGCGGCGTCCATCTTCAGCGCCTTGTCCACCTCGCGGAGCTCTGCCTCGATCGCTTCGATCCGCCTGCTCAGGGCGTCGTCCAGGGCCAGCGAGAGCTGCTGCTCGGCTTCGATGAGCTGCTCGGCGACCAGCTGGTCCAGGGCGGAGCGGGCGTCGGCGATCGCCTCGGTCAACCACTGCTTCATGTGCTGCTTGTCCGCCGCGTGCTTGCGGGTCCGGGCCATCCACCAGCCCGCGCCGAGGCCGAGCACGATCGTCACCGGCAGCACCACCGGGTTCAGCGCCGCGATCCCCAGTCCGGCCAGCGGCATCGCCGCCGCGCGCCCCACGCCGAGACCGCCGGAGACGCCCATGAACACCAGCAGCTTGTCCTCGGCCGTCGGCGGGCGCTTGTCCGGTGGGCGCAGCGCGATCGGGGCCTGCGCGCCGCGGGCGAACTGGGAGCGGATCACGTCCAGCTCCTCCGCCGAGAACAGCTCCTTCAACGACTGCTCGGCGACCCCGGCCAACCGGGCGGACAGCGCCGCGGCCACCCGGGTGGACGCCATCTGCAGCGCGATGTCCACCTGGCGGGGCAGTTCGGCGAGCTGCTGGCGGTCGGCGCCGTCGATGGCGCGGCGGAACCAGTTCTGCACCTCGCGGACCTGGCGGGTCACCTCGTGGCTGGTCTCCACGCGGGTGCGCTGGACCTCGCCGCGCAGCTTGACCTGCCAGCCGCGGGTCGACGAGCGGCGGGACGCGGTCAGCTCGTCGCGGCGGGCGCGCAGCGACTCCGCCTCGTCCTCACCGACGGTCAGTGCGCGCTTCTCCGCCTCCAGCCCCACCACCTGCTCACCGAGCACAGTGGACAGCGCGCGCATCGTGTTGGCCTCGCCCAGCATCTTGGACCGGCCGCCGATCAGCCGCTCCAGCTCGCCGCGCAGCTCCGCGATGCCGGACTTCTCCCGCAGCATCTTCGCGGCCTGCTCGTTCGGGGCCTTCCCGGCCATCTCCTGCAACCGGGCCGACACCGGGAAGATCGGCACCTCGGCGAAGCGCGGGGCGTGCTCGGCCAGCAGCCTGCGGTCCTCCTCCAGGACCTGCCGCCAGCCGCGGTACTGGTCGGTCTTGGCCAGCGCGAAGACCACGGTCTCCACCCGCTCCCCGGCCTTCTGCAGGAACTCCAGTTCACCGCGGGTGAACGGGGCCGAGGCGTCGACGACGAACAGCAGCGCCGTCGCCGAGGCGGCGGCCTCCATCGCCAGCTCGCCGTGCACCTCCTCCAGCCCGCCGACGCCCGGCGTGTCCACCACCGAGACCTTGGCCAGGGCGTCCAGCGGCGCGGTGATCCGCACGTAGCGCGGCGGCAGCTGCCCGTCCGGCAGGTCGCGGCCCGCGCTGGTCCAGTTCGGCAGCTCCGCCAGGTCGAACGCCACCGGGTCCTGCTGGCCCGGGTAGCAGGCGTGCGCCGCCCACTGCTCGCCGTGCTCGAACTGCAGGTAGGTGGCGGTGGCCACGTCGGCGTCCACCGGGGACAGGCCCGGGTGCGCCAGCATCGCGTTGACCAGCGAGCTCTTGCCGCGGTTGGTCTCGCCGACCACGACCACGCTGGGCGCTGCGGGACGGCGGCGGCGGACCTGCTCGACCCACTCGGCGCCCTCCGGAGTGATTTCCCGGAGCAGCCCGATGAGCTTGTCCCTGGTCTGCTTGACCTGCTGCGGGAGGGCCGCAGCCACCGCAACGCCGGGTGCCGTCATCCGCGCCCAGCTCCTTTCCCCGAGATCCGGTCGGACCTGGGGATTCTCCCCGACCCGGGCCGAGCGCCGAAACCACTTCGGCGAAACGGTGGGCTACTGCTTGCGCAGCTGGTAGACGGTGACGATCGGCGGCCGCAGCACGCGGTCGCGGTCGGCGAAGCCGAGGACCTCGGTCTCCGCGATCACGCCGTCCAGCGCCGGGTCATCGGTGGGCAGGGTGCCGCCCGCCTCGTGCAGCGCTGGGTCGAAGCGGTTGCCGTCGGGGCGCAGCGGGTACACGCCGATGCCGCTCAGGCCTTCGGCCAGCCGCTCCACCACGCCCGTGCTGCGGGCCCGGTCCAGGGCGTACATGCAGAGCTGGATGAGCCTCGCGCGTTCGGCCAGCGCCTGGCCGAGCGGATCTGCGGTCACGGCGGTCATGTCTGTCCCCAACTCCACGTCCGAAGTGCCCTCGTCGGTGTCGGACGCGTCGGTGACCTCGCCGGTTCCACTTTCCGGTGAATTCTTCCGCCGCCAGGTCCACACCGCGATCACCCCGCCCGGAGCTGCTGCCAGAGCAAGAAGTACGCCCGGTGCACCACGTGCGCGATGCGGCCCTGCGCCGGGGTGGCGCCGAAGGACGAGAACGAGCGCCACCAGTTCGCCCGCTCCAGGGCGTGGTCGACCAGCTCCTCGCGGTGGCGCCCGGGCAGCCCCAGCTGCTCGGCCGGGTCGGTGCTGCTGCCGACCCGCATCACCTCTTCGGCCAGGTCCGGCGGCATCGTCACCGCCCCCGCCGCGACCAGCGTCAACGCCTCCAGCACGCGCAGCTGGTGGGCTTCCGGCTTGGCCAGCAGCACCTCGATCGCGTCGTGCACCCGCTGCCGCTCGTCCGGATCGCCGGAGGCCTGCGAGAGCGCGGTCACCGACGCCAGCCCGGCCGCGGCCTTGATCCCGTCGGCGCGGGCGCGGAACACGGTGTCCAGCCGCTGCAGCACCGCGGCCAGCCCGGAGGAGTCCAGCAGCCTGCGGCGCAGCGCGCCCGCGGTGATCTCCGGGTCCGCGTCGATGGCCCGCAGCGCACAGCGGATCCCGTAGAGGTCCATCCGCTCCAGCAGGCGGCTGCGGATCCCGGCCGGGACGTCACACTCCCAACTGGTGAACAGGTCCGCCGACATCAGCAGCGTCTCGCGGGTCGCCTCGTCGAGCTTGGCCAGCTCGCGCAGGGCTTCGGCGTCGGCGGCGGTGAACCCGCCGGACTCCGCGGTCTCGGCGAGCAGGCCGATCACCGGCAGCACGTCGGCGACCTTGGGCTTGAGCAGGTCCGCCTGCTTCTCGGCGAGCAGCGTCGCGGCCTTCCACACGTCCTCGCCCGCACCGTCCACGGTGCTGGCCTCGATGGTGTCGGCCTTGTTGAGCACCGCGATCGCGTTGACCGGCCCGGCCTCGCGGCTGGCCGTGGCGGCGGTGAACGACGCCAGCGCGTGCTCGTCGTCCGCGCGGACGCCCTGGGTGACCACGTACAGCACGGCTTCGGCCCCGGCGACGGCGTTGCGCGACACCGGGTCCAGCTCGCCGTCCTCGTCCTTGCCCGCGCCCAGCAGCTCCTCGGTGCGCGCCACCGACGCGGCGTCCAGCGAACCGAGCCCGGGGGTGTCGATCACCGTCAGGTCGCGCAAAACCGCGTTGGTCAGGTAGGCCTCCAGGTGCGAGACCTCGTCGATGTCCACGCCCAGGTCGGCGGGGATGCCGCCGTCGGCGTCGAAGGGCACCGCCTGCTTGCTGCCGTCGCGGAAGACCACCTCGACGCGGTCCACCGTGCCGTACTGGAAGCGGGTCACCAGCCGGGTGCACTCACCCACGTCGGTCGGCGCCACCCGGCGCCCGATCAGCGCGTTGACCAGCGTCGACTTGCCGGACTTGATGCGCCCCGCGACGGCCACCTGCAGTGGCGCGGACAACCGGCGCAGCACCTCCGCGAACCCCGCCGCGGTCTGCTCGCAGACCTGCGGCTGCAGCCCGGTGCACAACCGGGCCACCGCAGCGGACAGCGGGCCGGGCCAGTGCTGCTCGGATGCCGTGCTCAACGCGGACCTCTCGATGCCGATGCCAACTGCGCGCTCTGCGCCGCTCCATCCTGCCACGCAGCGACCCCCCGACGAGGTCGCATCTACGACTGCAGGTGGATGCGGATCGAGCCGCTGGCATGACGTCACCGCAGGTCGCGCCGTTCTAGGCTCGGGCCCGTGCGGAAACTGAGCCTGTGGCTGCGGGCGCATCCAGTGGTGGGCGACGGCGTGGTCGCCGCCTTCCTGCTGCTGTCCCTGGTGGCCGAGTCGGACGGCCGGGAGAGCGCGCCGTCGTGGCTGGCCATCCCGGCGGGCCTGCTGCTAGCCGCACCGGTCGCCGTCCGGCGCACCTGGCCGATCCGGTCGGCCTACGTCGTGCTGCTCGGGCTGGCGATGACGGCGGTCACCGACGAGGGCTCGGCGGTAGCGACCCTGGTGCCGTGCATGATGATCTACACCCTGGTCGCCTACACGAACCGGCGCATCGCGGCGCTGTACACGGTGCTCGTCGGCGCGCTGTTCCTGATCGACCTGTTCACCGGGCTGGAACCGGCCGACGACGTGGTGCAGCTGCTGGTCGTCCAGCTGGTGTTCTGCATCATGCTGGGCGGTTTCTGCTGGGTGCTGGGCGAGTTCGTCGGCGCCCGCCGCGCCTACCTCGCCGAGGTGGAGAAGCGGGTGCGGGACCTGGAGTTCGAGCGCGACCAGCAGGCCCGCATCGCCGTCGCCGAGGAACGCAACCGCATCGCCCGCGAGATCCACGACGTCCTGGCGCACTCGGTGAGCGTGATGGTGACGCAGGCCGACGGTGCCAGCTACGCCCTGCGCCAGAAGCCCGAGCTCGCCGAGCAGGCCATGCGCACGATCAGCGGCACCGGTCGCGAAGCGCTCAACGAGCTGCGCGGACTGCTCGGCGTGCTGCGCAACCCGGACGAGCAGGAGCCGGACCGGATCCCGCAACCCACCGCGGCCAACCTGCACGACCTGGTCGATCGGGTGCGCAGCCTCGGCGTCACCACCTGGTTGGAGCTGACCGGCGACTTCACCGGCCTGCCCGCGGGGATCGGCCTCAGCGTGTACCGCATCGTGCAGGAGTCGCTGACCAACGTGGTCAAGCACGGCGGGACCGGCGCGAAGGCCGAGGTCCGCGCGGTCAACGACGGCTCCCGCATCGAGCTGGAGGTGCTGAGCACCACCACGGCCTCGCTGCCCAGGTACCTGGCCTCGGGCGGCAACGGCCTGATCGGCATGCGCGAGAGGGCGGTGGTCTACGGCGGAACCCTGGATGCGGGCCCCCGCCCGGAGGGCGGCTGGCGGGTCCACGCCGTCCTCCCCCTGGCGCCCCCCACCCACGACTGACCGCGAAATCGCACGAACCCGGACGACTCGCCCCCACCCCCGGCGCGCCCGGCCCGACCCGCCGGAGGGCGCAGTTTCAATTGAAACTGCGGATCTCCAGGGGGCGGGATCGCAGTTTCAATTGAAACTGCGGGTGCGCGGGCGGAGGTGGAACGGCGTGACCCCGGCCGCTGGGCAGGACCGGCACAGCTACGGTCTGGGGCATGACTCGGGTTTTGCTGGTGGACGACCAGGAGCTCATGCGCATGGGGTTCCGGATGGTGCTCGACGCGCAGGAGGACCTGGAGGTCGTCGGCGAGGCGGGCAACGGCGAGCACGCCGTCGAGCTCGCCGAGGAGCTCCGCCCGGACGTGGTCCTGATGGACGTCCGGATGCCGGTGCTCGACGGCGTCGAAGCCACCCGCCGGATCGTCGCCGCCGACGCGGCGAAGGTGCTGGTGATGACCACCTTCGACCTGGACGAGTACGCCCTGTCGGCACTGCGCAGCGGGGCCAGCGGGTTCCTGCTCAAGGACACCCCGCCGGAGAACCTGGTCAGCGCGGTGCGCTCGGTGGCCAGCGGTGACGCCGTGGTGTCGCCGAGCGTCACCAAGCGGTTGCTGGACCGGTTCCTCGGCGAGGGCGGCGGCGAGCTGCGCGACGCCTCGGTGCTCGACGCGCTGACCGACCGGGAGCGCGAGGTGCTGGTGCTGGTCGCGAAGGGCCTGTCGAACACCGAGATCGCGGGCAAGCTGTTCCTGTCTGAGGCCACCGTGAAGACCCACCTCGGCCGCATCCTGTCCAAACTGGACCTCCGCGACCGGGTGCAGGCGGTGGTGCTCGCCTACGAGACCGGACTGGTCAAGCCCGGCGAGGCGTGACCCCGGTGTTGTGAAGGTACTCACCAAACGGAAACAGCAGCTCGCGCCGGGTGTCGGCGAGGGCCTAGCCTGCCTGGGTGACCGACGCCGCGTGGAAACCCCGACTCATCGCCCTCGACGTCGACGGAACCCTCCTGGACCCGGACACCGGGCGGATCTCGGCCTCCGTCAAGGCCGCGGTGCACCGCGTGCTCGCCGACGGCAGCCGGGTCGTCGTCTCGACCGGCCGGACCGTGCTCGGCGTCTCGCCCGTCCTCGACGAACTCGAGCTGACCAGCGGTTTCGCCCTGTGCTCGAACGGTGCGGTGCTGCTGGACGTGGCCAGCCGGGAGGCGGTGTCGGTGGAGACCTTCCACCCGGCCCCGGTGCTGGCCGAGCTGGTGGACCGGCTGCCGGGCGTGGTCTTCGCCGCCGAGGACCTCGGCACCGGCAACCGGGTGACCGCCGAGTTCCCGCCGCACCAGCTGGAGGGCGCGCAGCGACCGGCCACAGTGGACGAGCTGGCCGCCGCCCCGGTGCCCCGCCTGATCGCCAGCTGGCCCGGCCACCAGCCCGATGAGCTCGCCGTGCGCCTGGCCGGTGTCGAGCTGCCGTCCTGCACCTACACCCTGGACCACTACGAACCCTGGGTGACCGTGACACCCGAAGGGGTCACCAAGGGCTCGGCGCTCGAGAAGCTGCGCGCCGAACTGGGCGTGCTCAGCTCGGACACCTTCGCCGCGGGTGACGGGGACAACGACGTCGAGATGCTGCGGTGGGCCGCGCACGGCGTCGCGATGGGCCAGGGCCCGGCGGCCGTCCACGCCGCCGCCGACGAGGTGGCCCTGCCGGTCGCCGAGGACGGTCTGGCCAAGGCGCTGGGCCGCTGGTTCCGCTGAGCTGAGGTCATCCTCTGGTCCGGGGCGCCTACGACCTGGGTCTGATCCGAGGTGGCGACACCGGTCCGATGCCCGTGTACCCGCTGAGCAGGCATCGTTGCTGTCGTGGCCCGGATCGGGCCGCCAGCGTTGTCCTCGGCAACAGGAGTGATCATGATCGAGGCGATCGGCCTCACCAAGCGCTACGGCCCGAAGGTCGCGGTGAACAACCTGACGTTCACCGTCAAGCCCGGCCAGGTCACCGGCTTCCTGGGGCCCAACGGCGCCGGGAAGTCCACCACGATGCGCATGATTCTCGGCCTGGACCGCCCGACCTCGGGTGAGGTCCGCATCGACGGGAAGCGCTACCAGGACCTGAAGCACCCGCTGCGCACCGTGGGGGCGCTGCTCGACGCGAAGTGGGTGCACCCGAACCGCTCGGCGCGCAACCACCTGAAGTGGCTGGCCAAGTCCAACGGGATTCCGCTGCGCCGGGTCGACGAGGTGCTCGGCCAGGTCGGCCTGGCCGAGGCCGCGAACCGCCGCGCCGGGGGCTTCTCGCTCGGCATGTCGCAGCGGCTCGGGATCGCGGGCGCGCTGCTCGGCGACCCCGGGATCCTGCTGTTCGACGAGCCGGTGAACGGCCTGGACCCGGAGGGCATCCACTGGATCCGCCGGTTCATGCAGGCCCTTGCCGCGGAAGGCCGCACCGTCCTCGTCTCCAGCCACCTGCTGTCCGAGATGTCGCTGACCGCCGAGGAACTCGTGGTGATCGGCCGTGGCGAGCTGATCGCGCAGTGCAGCACCCAGCAGTTCGTGGACAACGCTGGCACGCAGGGCGTGCTCGTGCGCTCACCGCGCGCGTCCGACCTGCAGCAGCTGATCGCCTCGCAGGGCCTGAGCGCCCGCGCCACCGCCAACGACACGTTGGTGGTCGACGGCGCGGTGACCGAGCAGATCGGCGAACTCGCCGCGCAGCACCAGATCGTGCTGCACGAGCTGACCGCGCAGCGCGGTTCCCTCGAGGACGCCTTCATGCAGCTGACCAGCGAAGCCGTGGAATACCAGACGAATCTCGGCGTGCCCGCGCCGACCGCTCCGGGGGTGGCCCGATGACCCTGCTCGCCGTGGAACGGATCAAGCTGTTCTCGACCCGCTCGGCGTGGTGGTGCTCGGCCCTCGCGCTGGCGCTGTCCATCGGGTTCGCGGGCCTGTTCGCCTCCCAGCTGGACACCATGTCGGTGTCGATGACCCAGGTCGGCTACCAGTTCGGCCTGATGGTGGTGCTGGTGCTGGCGGCGTTGTCGATCACCACGGAGTACCGCTTCGGCACCGTCCGCGCGACCTTCCTCGCGGTGCCGAACCGCACCGCGGCGATGGTCGCCAAGACGGCGCTCGTCGCGCTGGTGGCGTTCGTGCTTGGTGAGATCGCCGGGTTCGGTTCGTGGGGCGTGTCGACGGTGCTGGCGTCCGAAGCGGACTTGGCGCTGCGCACCGCGGACGACTGGCGGATCGTCGCGGGCGTCGGACTGGTGTTCGCGCTCGGCGCGGTGCTGGCGGTCGCGGTGGGCGCGCTGCTGCGGCAGACCGCCGGTGCGGTGACGCTGCTGCTGATCTGGTCGTTGCTCGTGGAGAGCCTGGTCGGCCTGATCCCGGAGATCGGCGAGACCATCCAGCAGTGGATGCCGTTCAACCACGCCAGCAACTTCCTGACCGACGGGGCGCTGCAGATGCCGCTCGGGCCGTGGGGATCGCTGGGCTACTTCGCGGCGGTCGTGCTCGCGGTCTGGGTGGTCTCCCTGGTCGTGGTGCGGCGCCGGGACGCCTGACCAGCGCGGATCGATCTTGCCGGAACCCGCCATGATCAACTCTGGAAATGCCCAGTTGGGCGGCGGATAGCAAAACGTTACCCAGCCCGGCGGAGAGTCTGATCACGTCAACCGATAGGATCGACGGCAAGATCGAGCCGCAGCCGTCGCCCGCTCGACCGCGAGATCGCCGCGGCACGGAGTGTCCTCAGTGGACATCGTGCGGGGCTGGCGGTGGCGTGGCCGGCTGGCACAAGTGAAATCGACCGACTGCAGCAGCGCTCGGGGGCGCCGGCGGTCGGGACGGGGGAGGGCCCGGGCTGTCATTCGGGGGATGGCCCGGGCCCTGTGCTTTCCGCGGTCAGCACCTAGACGTTCGGCCGGACCACCAGCACCGGGCACGCCGCGTGCCGGACGCACTGCTCGGCGACGGAACCGAGCATCAGCCCGGCGAACCCGCCGCGCCCGCGGTGGCCCACCACCAGCAGGTCCGCGCCCTTCGACGCGGACAGCAGCGCCTGCGGCGACGGCGAGTGCACGATGTGAAACTCCACCGGCAGGCCCTCGTGGTCGCCGAGCTTGCGGGCCACGATCCGCTCGGTGTCCGCCCGCACCTCCTGCTGGAACGCCTCCATGCTCGGGACCGCGTTCGGCGGGCAGTCCGCCGGTCGCGGAGCGGTCCGCAAGCTCCACGCGCGCACCACGTGCAGCACGGTGTGGCGTCGCTTCGCCTCCTCGGCGGCCACCGCGAGCGCCCGCACCGACGACGCGGAGCTGTCCACGCCGACGACGACTCCGCCGTTGATCTCCACCCGCTGGATCACCTGATCAGCCATCTCGCCACTCCATCGGTCTCGGGGCGGAGCGACCGCCTGAAACGTGTGAATTCGGACACAATTGACTACATGTTGTCATTGATCGCATCCGTTGTGGTAATGCATTGAGTAGGGATGTCCCGAACCAGCGTCGCTTGGGGGCATAGCTGGTCGAGGGCGAGTTGGCGGCTCGCAACTTTCTCAACAGCAGAGGGGTGGGCCAATGGTGCAACCGCAGGAAGGTTTGGTCGTCCAGACGGGGCCGGGACGGTCGGCGGACGATGTCCAGCTGGAACCGGTCCCCCGCTTGGAGTGGTCACTGGCGACGGAAGCGCACCCACCAGCGCTCGAAGCGGCCAAGCCCGCGTCGATGCGTCGCAGCTGGATCCACACCGCACCGGAGCAGCAGGTGCTCGAACTGTTCCGCAAGCTGCACGGCGCACAGCGCCGACTGCCCGCGCCGTGGTGGCTGCGGGCCCTGGACCGCGGCGAACTGCCCTCGCGCGAGGCTGCGTTCGAGATCGAGGACGAGGTACACGCGGCCCTGCGGTCCCGCCCCGGCTGGGTGTTCGTGCCCTGGGCCGGAACGGGTGAGGCCGGGTACTGGGAGTACGCGCCCTCGGACCGGGCGCCGATGCAGATGCCGACCACCGTGGCGCTCACCGACGAGCACAACGGCTGGCTGAACGTGGTGCCCGCGCACCGCGACGCCGAGCCCGTCGCGATCCCGGTCAAGGGCGTCGCCGGGCTGGTCGCGATGCTGCCGCAGATCGAATCCTGGTGAGGCGGTACCGCGCTGCTCGTCGCGGGCGGCCGGTTTGCCATACTGGCTCCCCGTGAACGCGTCTGACCAGCAGGTTCCCTTCCGTCGTACTGTCGTGAGCTACGTCCAGCGGGGCGAGCGGATGACGGTGGGCCAGCAGCGAGCCTGGGACCGCCACTGGGCCGAGCTCGGGTCCGAGGTGACCGCGCTGCCGGAAGGGCCGCTGGACCTGGCGTCCTGGTTCGGCCGCACGGCGCCGGTCGTGCTGGAGATCGGCTCCGGCATGGGCGAGACGACCGCGCAGCTGGTCGCCGCCCAGCCGGACGTCAACTACCTGGCGGTCGAGGTCTACAAGCCCGGCCTGGCCCAACTCATGCTGCGCGCGGAGAAGCTCGAGGTCAGCAACCTCCGGCTGCTGCGCGGTGACGCGATCGTGCTGCTGCGCGACCACCTGCAACCGGACTCGCTGGACGAGGTCCGCATCTACTTCCCCGACCCGTGGCCGAAGAAGCGGCACCACAAGCGGCGGCTGGTCCAGGCCGGGTCGGTGGCGCTGATCGCCTCCCGGCTCAAGCCGGGCGCGGTGCTGCACCTGGCCACGGACTGGGAGAACTACGCCGAGCAGATGATGGAGGTCTGCTCCGGCGAGTCGCAGCTGCGCAACCGCTACGCCGACGAGCCCGGCGGGTGGGCGCCGCGGCCGGAGTGGCGGCCGGTCACGAAATTCGAGAACCGCGCGCACGAGGAAGGCCGGGAGATCCGCGACCTGATCTTCGAACGGGTCTGAGCCGCTGCTCGGGCCCGGTCCCCGGCAGCCCTCGGTGCGCCGGGTCCATCAGCTCCGGTGCGGGACCGCTCCTGGCGCGCAGGCCTCGGCGATCGCTGCGGTGCCCCAGTAGAACGGGCGGACCTCGGTGATCCGTCCCTCCTGGACGGTGACGGTCTGCAGGATCGGGAACGCCAGCTCGCGGCCGGTGGCGCGGGAGCGCGCTTGCTCCTGGGTGAGCACCACGGCGGTCCGGTCGTCGGCGGCGACGAACTCCTGCTCGACGAACTCGAACATTTCCCAGGTCCGGCTCATCGCGATGAAGAAGCGCTCCGTCCCCGCGTGGCCGCGCCAGGTCCCGCCGTAGGGCAGTGCTTCGGCCTGGTGCAGCACGGCGTCCGGCGAGAAGTGGTCGGCGAGCAGCGCGAAGTCGGTCTGGCCAGGTCCGCCCGCCGCCAGGTACTCGGCCTCGGCCGCGTCCTCGTGATCGGGGCCGCGGTCCGTGCCGCCGGGCTGCCGGATGCGAAGATCAACAGCTAGCATTTCGCTTGATTGAGCGATCAAGTTTGGTGCCGATCGGTCGAAACCGTTTACGTCCAGTGGTCCAAGCTGCGATCGTGTCCCGGAAGTTCACCGGAAAGAAGAGTGCCGCTGGAGTGACGAGTAAGCACCGATGGCGACTACGTTTCCGGCCCGTGACGGTTACCCGTGATGAAGTGATCCCGATCCAGCAGCGCCCGCCCGAGCCGGTCCTCGACGGTGCGCGCGAGGTCGGCGAGTCCGGCGGCAGCGCATCGAGTGCGCTCGTCCGGGTGGACTCGACCACGGACGTCTCGGCTGCCGAGGAGTTCCTGCGCGCCTTCCACGACGCCCACCCGAAGGCCGGGTCACTGGCCGAACGGCTGGCCGAAGTGCGCCGCTCGATCGCCGAGACCGGCACTTACCGGCACACCGGGCCCGAACTCGCCTACGGCGCGCGGGTCGCGCTCCGCGACAGCGGCTGGTGCACCAGCGGAGTTCCGTGGCGCCGCCTGGAGGTCCGCGACCTGCGCGGACTGCGCAACGCCTCGGCCATCGCCAGTGAGTGCTTCGAACACCTGCGGTTGGCCACCAACGCCGGGCGGATTCAGCCGATGATCACCGTCTTCGCCCCGGACGCCCCGGGCAGCCCCGGCCCGCGCATCTGGAATGAGCAGGTGGTGCGCTACGCGGGATACGTGGTGCCCGGTGGCAGGGTGCTCGGCGACGCCCGCTACACCGGCTTCACCGCGGCGGTCCAGCGGATGGGCTGGAAGCCGCCGAGCCAGCGCGGTCGCTTCGACCACCTGCCGCTGGTGGTGGAAACCGCCCACGAGGGCCCCAAGCTGGTCACCCTGCCCCGCGACGTGGTGCAGGAAGTTCCGCTGGAACACCCGGAGCACCCGTGGTTCGTGGAGCTGGGACTGCGGTGGCACACCGTTCCGCTGATCAGCAACATGCAGCTGGACATCGGCGGAATCCGGTACCCGGCCGCGCCGTTCAACACCTGGTTCGTGGGCACCGAGATCGGCACCCGCGGCCTGGCCGACGAGAACGCCTTCGGCATCACCCGGCACGTCGCCGAACGGCTGGGCATGGACACCTCGACCGAACGAACGCTGTGGCGGGACCGGGCGATCGTCGAGATCAACCGGGCGGTGCTGTACTCCTTCGACTCCGCGCGGGTCACCATCACCGACCACCACAGCGAGGCCTTGCACCGGCTGTCCTGGTTGCGCTCCGGACCGCGCACCAGCGCTTCCGGGCCAATGTTCAGCGTCACCAAGGAAGCGACCCGGCGTGCCCGGCTGGGAGCACCGAGTGGCCCCCCGCCCCCCGCACCGAAGCGGCCGCGCTACGACGAACTGTCCCGGCTGAACCGGCGTTGCCTCGGGACCGATCCGTCCGGCGGGTGACCACCTCGTCCGAGCTGCGGCGCGCGAAGCGCTCCAGCAGGTCCGGCAGGACCGAGCTGATCGACATGAGCAGCAGCACGGCCACTGCGAGGACGGCTCCGATGGCGGAAAAGATGGTGGTGACCATGTCGACCCCGACCTTCCTGGCTCCTGGCGCTCGCTGACCGCGCCCCTTCTGCGTTGACACCACAAGCGTCCCTCCGGCCAGGGGGCCGACGGATCGGTCAGGTGGTCGGGACGGGTGGCCGATCGGCCAGTCCCACGCGGTGGCGAACCGGCCGATCGGCTGGCCGCCGAGGCACGTGCGCGGGCACGGCCGTTCCCGACCGTGCCCGCGCACCGACCTGCCGGATGGTCTACTCGTCGCTGATGCGCTCCGCCCCGATCCGGCGCAACACCGGACCGCTGCTGGAGGCCGCGATCAGCGCGATGACGAGCCCGATCACCACCGGTGCGAGCAGCCACCAGGTGAGCACGATCGGCATCGCCCCGAACAGGGTGAAGATCCCGGCCGCGACCGCGATCCCGCCTGCACCGGCCCCGATGGTCGCGACCAGCGCGGGCAGCGCGGCCTCGGCCCGCAGCGCCCGCCCGAGCATCCGGACCGGGGTGCCCGCCGCGATCAGCGCGCTGAAGGTCCGCCGCCGGTCGACCACGGACGACGCCGCCGTGATCGCGGCGCTGGCCCCGGCCAGCAGCGAGGTCAGCGCGAGCCCGATCGCGGTGATCCGCTTGAGGTCGCCGAGCATCGTCTGCTGGTCGTGGAGCCGCAGCTCACGGCTCTGGAAGCTCTCCCCGGGCAACGCCTTGGCAAGTGCTGTGCGCACCTTCTCCCGGTCGGCCTCGTCAACCGGGTTGACCGCCAGGGTGCTCGACCCGTGCTCGGTGAACGCGGGCACCAGTGCCGGATCGACCAGCACCGAGCGGAAGAGCTCCTCGTCCTGGCTGCCCAGCGGGCGCACCGGGACCCCCGCCGGCAGCGTGACCTCCTGGTACTCCGCTGTCGGGGCCTCCGCCGGTGGCACCGACGCGACCTTCAGGGTGGTATTGGACAACCCCTGGGCGGCGTCCGCGCGGACCGCGGGTGGTCCGGCGCAGGCACCGACGGCGAACCGGGTGACAGCCGCTGCGTCCTCGCAACTCATGACCAGACCAGTCGTGTAGGAGCCGTCGCTGCCCCCGACACGGACCTTCTCGGTGCGCACCACCGTCGCCGCAGCACCGCTGCGCGCCAGCTCGTCCTTGATGCGCTGCTCCTTCTCCGGCGCGCTCACCGTGTGGACGTCGGTGTAGAGCACCGAATCCTTGAACGAGCGGCCGCCACCGGCGAACCTCTCGAAGCTCGGCAGCAGGGTCAGCGCCATCGAGCCGACGAACACCGCGAGGACGATGCCCGACACCGAGCGGTAGGCCGCCTTCGGGTCGCTGCGCAGCCGCCTCCCGGCCAGCAGCACCGAGGGCTTGCGCCACGTCGAGGTGAACAGCGAACCGAGCACGCCGGTCACCCACGGGCCGACGATGGACGCCGACAGCAGCACCGCGGCCAGCGCGGCGAGCAGGACGCCGAGACCACCGGTCTCCTGCGCCGTGTACAGCCCGAGCAGGAAGAACGCGGCCACGGCCACCAGCGACACGAGGCGCCAGGCCTTCGGCCGCTTCCGCGCGTGGTTCATCGCCGCGCCGAGTGGAGCGCGGACCACCCGCCGCAACCCCAGCACCGCGGCCACCACGACCATCGTCGGGATGAGCAGCCCGACCAGCGCGACCGTGGCCGGGGACGGGGTGAAGTCGCTGAGCAGCCAGGTTCCGCCGCCCCACGGGACCACCACGCCGAGGTGGCGCAGCGGCCAGCTCAGCAGCAGCCCGGCAACGGTGCCCACCACGGCGGCGACCGCGGTCTCGGCGGTGACCACCCCGACCACCTGGCCCGGGGTCGCACCGGCCAACCGCAGCGCGGCCAGGCGGCGTTGGCGGCGCGCCGCGGTCAGGCGGGCCGCCGAGGCGACCAGCACCATGCTGGGGATGGCCAGCAGCACGATGCCGACCCCGGCCATGAACTCCAGCAGGAAGTCGCTGGTGTCGGCCGCGAAACCGGAGTACAGCGCCTCCTCCGGGTCCAGCGCCCCCGGTGGGTGCCCGACGACGGCGACCAGCTGCTCGGGGAACTTCAGGTGCTGCTCGTCGATGGTGCCGACCACCTCGCCCGGGAACCGGTCGGCGAGGTCCTGGCGCGGGTTCTGCGCGGCCAGTTCCGCCAACCGCGGCGACAGCAGCACCTCCCCGGCGCCGGGGAAGCTCGGGCCGGGAGCCGCCGGGCTGGCGGCACCGGTGACGTCCAACCGCATGACGGTCTCGTTCTGGAAGAAGTCGCGGGTGACCATGGTCACGCCATCCGGCTCCGCCGCGCCCTGCTGCCACTTCGACCGCTCCAGCCGGGCGTCCGTCGCGTTCGGCAGCGTCGCCAGGAACAGGATCAGCGCGGTGGCCACCGCGACCCCCGCTGCGGTGAGCACGGCGGACAGGCGGCTGCGCTTGTCCACGCGCAGCACCCGCAGCGCCAACTGCACTGGGTTCATGCCGCCACCACCCCGCCGGCGACCAGTCCGTCGCGGATCTCGACCACGCGCTGCGTCTTGGCCGCCAGCTCGCGGTCGTGCGTCACGATCACCACCGCGGCGTTGGTGGCGGCTGCGGCGTCGAAGAGCGCCTGCGTGGTCTCCTCACCGGTGCGGGTGTCCAGCGCACCGGTCGGCTCGTCCGCGAAGATCACCTTCGGCTGGTGGGCCAGCGCTCGCGCGATCGCGACCCGCTGCGCCTGACCGCCGGAGAGCTCACCGGGCAGCCGGTCCTCCATCCCGCGGAGGCCGAGCCGCACCAACCAGTCCCGCGCACCGGCCATGGCCTGCTTGCGGTTGGCCCCGGCCAGCAGTAGCGGCAGCGCCGTGTTCTCCGCCGCGGTCAGCTCGCCGACCAGCATGCCCTGCTGGAACACGAACCCGAACTCGTGCCGCCGCAGCTCGCTGCGCTTGGCCTCGCCGAGCTGGTCGACGCGGTGCCCGTCGAGCATGACCTCCCCGCCGTCCGGGCGGAGGATGCCGGCCAGCACGTGCAGCAGCGTGGTCTTGCCGGACCCGGACGGCCCCACGATCGACACCACCTCACCGGCGCGGAGCGAGATGTCCACCCCGGCCAGCGCGGGGTGCGAGCCGTAGTGCTTCACCAGCCCCCGCCCCACCAGGAACGGATCTCCGGGCCGCTGCGCGGCGATGGGAGCCGACATGTCTTTCCTCCTGATCGTGTGCACTGCTCGGGCGGTTGGCCGCGCCAGGGGCGGGCCGCCGCGTTGCGATCAAGAGTGGTCGGTGGGAGGAGTTTTCCGGATCGGCCTGCGGGCCGCTGATCGTGCTGCGGAGGTCGGCCGATCGGCCAGGGAGTTCGGGCCGATCGGCCAAGGTGCGCGATCAGCGCACCGTCTACCGTTTCAGCGTGAGCAGTTTCGCGACGTCCACCGGACCAGGACCGGACGCCCCCTGGTGGCGCCGGTTCGGCAGCCTGCTGCGCGACCAGTGGGTGTTCGCGGCGCTGCTCAGCATGGCCTGGGTCGCTGACACCTACGCCCTGGCGTTGAACGTCGGGAGCGGGTCGCCGCCCCACATGCTGCTGGTCGGGGGCATCACCGCGCTGGTGCTGCTGGCCGTCCTCGGCCGGCGGTACCCAGTCCGATGTGGACTGCTCGCGGTGGTGGTCCTGGTCGCCAACACCGGGGTGGTCGTGCTGACCAGGGAGCACGTCCACTCGCTCCTGGACGAGGTCCTGCCGACGGAGAACGCGGCGGGTCTGCTGCTGGTGCTCTACGCGTTCAGGTCCAGCCCGCTGCGCAGGGCCATCCCGCTCACCGCGGTGCTGGTCATGGCCTGCCTGTCCTCGATCGGGCTCCGGCTGTGGGCGACGAGGTACTCCGGTGGTGACCTGACCGGGACGCTGGCCTTCGGCTTCCTGCAGCTGCTGCTGGCCATCGGCACGGGCCTCTACCTGCGCGGCGACCTGCCCGGCCAGCGGCGCCTCCAGGGCTCGCCGATCAAGCAGCTGATGCGCAGCCAGTGGCCGGTGGTGGCCGCGCTGAGCATCCTGCTGTTCCTGGAGTTCAGCAAGAACGGCGAGCTGAGCCTCGCGTCGAACCTGGTGGTGCTGGTCAGCGGTCTGGTCATGGCGGTGCTCGCCGCGTTCGCCCCGCTGCGGCCGCTCGAGTCCGCCTACCTCGGCGCGGCGACATTGGTGCTGAGCGTCCTGGTGATGCGGGTGCTGCGGATGTCCGGCAGCAGCGACAACCTGCTGGGGCCGGTGTCCCTGGTGGCCACCGGAGCGGGCATGCTGCTGGTGGCCTACGTGGTCCGCCACGCGGAGACGCGGCGGGCGATCAAGGCCACCGGCACGCTGGTCGTGGTGACCCTGTTCACCGTGTTCATGATGCCGGCGCACCACGGCGCGAGCACCTTCTTCAACTACAGCACCTCGCAGCACACGCTGCCCGCGGTGTTCATGGGCGGGCTGCTGCTGGTGATCTCGGTCAGCACCGGGATGTACTTCCGGGCCAGGGACGAGGAGCGTGCCCGGTCGGTCAGCTCCGCGGTGGAGAGCGCGCAGCAGGCCGAGCGGATGGCGTTGGCGCGCGAGCTGCACGACGTGGTGGCGCACCACGTCACGGGAATCGTGGTGCAGGCGCAGGCGGCGCAGATGGTGGCGGAGCAGAACCCCAAGGCGGCGACCGACGCGCTCGCCCGGATCTCGGAGAGCGGCACCGAGGCGCTGACCGCGATGCGGCGGCTGGTGGCGAGCATGCGCAGCACCGAACCGGCCGGGGCGTCGGCCGCCACGGAGCAGGCCACCACCAACCTCGAGGCCGACCTGCGGGCGCTGGTGGAGTCCGCCCAGCGCCGCCGCACCGAGCACACCCGCCCGCCGCGGGTGGACCTGCAGGCCGACCTGGTGGACCGCCAGATCCCGCAGGAGGTGGCGCGCTCCGCGCTGCGCGTGGTGCAGGAATCCCTGACGAACTCGGAGAAGCACGCGCTGGACGCGAGCTTGGTCCAGGTCAAGGTGTGGGCCGACCACTCGAACCTGTACGCGATGGTCACCGACGACGGCTCCGGGGTGCGCGGCCAACCGGTCGGTGGTTCGGGGGGATACGGTCTGGTCGGAATGCGGGAGCGGATCGAGTTGCTCGGCGGCAGATTCCACGCCGGACCGGGCGAGCACGTCGGTTGGCGGGTCGAGGCCGTGCTGCCGCTGGAGGAGCAGAGCGGAGAAGAGGGGCAGCGATGATCCGGGTGCTGATCGCCGACGACCAGGAGCTGGTGCGCGCCGGGTTCCGAATGATCCTGGAGTCCCAGGACGACATCGAGGTGGTGGCCGATGTCGCCAACGGGGTGGACGCGGTGCGGGTGGCGCGGGAGAAGCGGCCGGACGTGTGCCTGATGGACATCCGGATGCCGGGCATCGACGGGTTGGAGGCGACCAAGCAGCTGGCCGGTCCCGACGTGGCCGAGCCGGTCAAGGTCGTGGTCGTGACCACCTTCGACCTGGACGAGTACGTCGATCGCGCCCTTCGCAACGGCGCGAGCGGCTTCCTGCTCAAGGACGCCGGTCCGACGCTGCTGCTGGAGGCCATCCGCGCCGCCCAGCGCGGGGATGCGCTGGTCTCCCCGCAGATCACGGTGCGGCTGCTCAAGCACTTCGCCCAGCCGCAGCCGCAGGCGCGGCGTCAGGCGCAGCCGGAGGTGGACCTCACCGAGCGCGAGCTGGACGTGGTCCGGGCGACCGCGCGGGGCATGACCAACGGCGAGATCGGCCAGGAGCTGTTCATGTCGCTGTCCACGGTGAAGACCCACCTCGCCTCCGCGCAGAGCAAGATCAAGGCCCGCAACCGGGTGGAGACGGCGGCGTGGGCCTGGCGCAGTGGCTTGATGGACGGTGAATGAGCGCCGGTCGGCCGGAAAACGAGTCCGCGCCCCGGGGTGGCAGCTGTTAGGCTCCCGGGCTGCGAGTGACCGCTGAATGAGGAGTGGTAGTGGCAGGCGTGGGGGACGACGACATCTCCGGGTGATCCCGGCAGTGATCGGCCACGCGCGGGCGCACAGCGCGCTGCGGTGGCTGTCTCGTCGTGCCACTGATCCTGTCCCCCGCGGGCTGGCTCCAACGCGCCCGCAGCACCCCCGAGGACCCTCACATGTCCGAAGCGTTCATCACCTGCTCGAACCTCTCCTTCTCCTGGCCGGACGACACCCCGGTGTTCGAGGACCTGTCGTTCACGGTGGGCGGCGGCCGGACCGGCCTCGTCGCGCCCAACGGGGCGGGCAAGTCCACCCTGCTCAAGCTCATCGCCGGCGAGCACCAGCCCAGCCGCGGGACCGCGTCCGCGCGGGGCGTTCTCGGCTACCTGCCGCAGGACTTGCCGCTCGTCGGTGACCGGACCGCCGCCGAGGTCCTCGAAGTGTCCGAGGTGCTCGACGCGCTGCACGCGGTCGAGTCCGGCGATGTCGACGAGGCGCACTTCACGACCATCGGCAACGACTGGGACATCGAGGAGCGCACGCGGGTCCAGCTGGACCGGCTCGGCCTTGCCGACGTCGAGCTGGACCGGCGGTTGGACACGCTCAGCGGTGGCCAGGTGGTGTCGCTCGGCCTCGCCGCGCAGCTGCTCAAGCGGCCAGACGTGCTGCTGCTGGACGAACCGACCAACAACCTCGACCGCGGGGCGCGGCGCAAGCTCGCCGAGGTGCTCGAGGAGTTCAACGGCTGCGTGCTGCTGGTCAGCCACGACCGGTCGTTGCTCGACCGGGTGGATCGCATCGCCGAGCTCAGCAGCGGCGGGATCCGCTTCCACGGCGGGAACTTCACCGCGTACGAGGCGGCGGTGCGCGCTGAGCGGGAGGTCGCGGAGAAGAACGTCCGCAACGCCGAGCAGGACCTCAAGCGGGAGAAGCGGGAGATGCAGCAGGCCCGCGAGCGGGCGGCGCGGCGGGCCAGCAACGCGGCCCGCAACATCGGCAGCGCCGGGCTGCCGAAGATCGTCGCGGGCGGGTTGAAGCGGCGTGCGCAGGAGACCGCGGGCAAGGCGGACGAGGTGCACGCCAGCCGGGTCGACGAGGCCAGGACCCGCCTCGACGAGGCGAGCCGCACGCTGCGGGACGAGCAGAAGATCGCGCTTGACCTGCCGGGCACCCGCGTTCCGGCTGGGCGCGAGGTGTTCCTCGGCGAGGGGCTACAGATCAGCCGCGGCGGACGGGAGCTCTTCGCCGGGACCGGCGTCGACCTGTCCGTCAGGGGGCCGGAGCGGATCGCGCTGACCGGCCCGAACGGGGCTGGGAAGTCGACCCTGCTGCGCCTGCTGGAGGGCCGCTTGGAGCCGGAGCGCGGCCGGGTCAAGCGGACCGGCGGCCGGATCGCCTACCTCTCCCAGCGGCTCGACCTGCTGGACCTCGACCGCACGGTGCTGGAGGGCCTGGCGCAGTTCGCGCCGGAGCTGCCGGAGTCCCGGCGGATGCACCTGCTCGCCCGGTTCCTGTTCCGCGGTCCTCGCGTCCACCTGCCGGTGGGCGCGCTGTCGGGTGGCGAGCGGTTGCGTGCGACGTTGGCCTGCGTCCTGAGCGCGGAACCGGCACCGCAGCTCCTGCTGCTCGACGAGCCGACCAACAACCTGGACCTGGTGAGCGTGGGCCAGCTGGTCAGCGCGCTGAACGCCTACGAGGGCGCGTTCGTGGTGGTCAGCCACGACGAGCGGTTCCTCGCGGAGATCGGGGTGGGGCGCTGGTTGCAGTTGGACGGCGGTCGGCTGGTCGAAACCGGGGCGCCCGACGGGGCATGACCGTCGTCACCCTGCCGGGGTCGGCCGGTTGGTTGGTCGGGACTGCGGCGGCAATGGCCGATCGGGCGAGGGCAGCTGGCCGATGAGCTGAGGTCGCGCGGCGCGTATCCCGCCACTCTGGAGTCATGACGAAGCGAACCCAGGACACCGTTCTCGTGGCAGTGCTGACCGGAATCGCGGCGTTGGCGGGGGTGATCATGATGCAGCTCATGAGCGGCTTAGGCGGCGCGTAGCCGTCCGGCAGAATGCGGCCATGCCGATCGCACTACGCCTGCACGCGCCGATGGTCCTGCCCTGCGACCCACGATGCTCGGTCATCCGGGATGCCGTGGTGGATGTGGACGACACCGGCCGCATCGCCTACTGCGGCCCGCGCACCGGTGCGCCGGAGCGGCCGAACGACGCGGACGTCCGGGAATGCAGCGGAATCCTGCTGCCGGGTCTGATCAACGCGCACGCGCACAGCCCCATGACGCTGCTCCGGGGGATGGGGGGTGATCTCCCGCTGCTGCGGTGGCTGCGCGAGGTGATCTGGCCCGCGGAGGCGAGGCTGCGGCCGTCGGACATCCGGGCCGGGATGGAGCTCGGGTGCGTCGAGATGCTGCGGGCGGGGGTGACGACCAGCGCCGAGATGTACTTCGTCGGGGAGTCCGTGGTCGGCGCGACCCTCGCGGTCGGGTCGCGCGTCGTGTTCGCCTCGGCGGTGATCGCCACCCCCGAGCTGGGGGAGCTCGGCGGCTGGCAGGGCATGGTCGACGGCATCAGCCGGTGGATCGACGCCGACGGGCTGCGGTTCGGGCCGGGCGAGCGGGTCGAGCTCGCCTACGGGCCGCACTCGGCGTACACGCTGCCGCCGGAAGCACTGCAGGCGATCGGTGAGCAGGCGCAGCAGCGTGGGGCGCTGGTGCACACGCACGTGGCGGAGACCCTCGCCGAGGACGTCGAGCAGCGGCAGGAGTTCGGTTCGGTGCCCGCACTGCTGGAGAAGCTCGGTGTGCTCGACGGCCGGGTGCTCGCCGCGCACGGCGTGCACCTGTCCAATGAGGACATCGCATTGTTCGCACGTCGCGGGGTCGGGGTGGCGCACTGCCCCGGTTCCAACGCGAAGCTCGCTTCGGGGACGGCTCGGCTGGTCGACCTGCTGGCCGCTGGTGTCCCGGTCGGCCTGGGCACCGACGGGCCGTCCAGCAACGATGACCTGAATCTGTGGGAGGAGGTGCAGTTGGCAGGACTATTCGCGCGCACCCTGACTGGTGACGCGACCGCGCTGAGCGCTCGCGCGGCGCTGCTCGCCGCGACCCGGGGTGGGGCCGAGGCGCTGAACCGGGACGACATCGGTGCGCTGGAGCCGGGCCGGTGGGCTGACATCGTGCACCTCAGCGTGGACGACCCGGCGTTCGCCACCGGGCTGGACGTGCCGGACGACCAGGTCCTGGCGAACGTGGTGTGGGCCGCGGGCTCGCGGTGCGTCCGGGACGCCTGGGTCGCCGGTGAACCGGTGTTGCGCGACCGGGAACCCACGAAGGTGGACCGCCGAGCGGTGCAGGCAGCCGCCCGCACCGCAGCACAGCACGTCCGGGGCTGAGCAACGGGGACGAGCCGCGCTGGGGCGGGCGTGGGGTGCCCCACCTGGCTCGCCACGGGACTCGGCAGCTGGGTAGGGCCTTGCGGATGAGCTGCTCCGGGGCTGGGCCGCGAGGCCCGGTAGCTGGTGCGGGGCTGTGCGATTGGGGCCGTGCCGGGGCCGAACCGCTGGGCTCTGCAGCTGGGGCGGGCCGTGTGGGTGAGCTGTATCGGGGCTGGGCCGCGAGGCCCGGTAGCTGGTGCGGGGCTGTGCGATTGGGGCCGTGCCGGGGCCGAACCGCTGGGCTCTGCAGCTGGGGCGGGCCG